>NZ_CAUPYC010000028.1:0-46673 GCF_963515335.1 uncultured Paenibacillus sp.
GCTTAACGTAATCGACCACGCCGGGAAAGATCGCTCCATCACACTCTCACTGAATGACATCCAGGATTACACGACGTTCTTCCGCGCCATCGCCCCCAAATTGCCTTACGGTAAGACATCGCACTTGAAGCTTGACCGCTTTATGAAGATTTACGGCAATCGGCACGCTTATAAACGTATCTCCCCTGACTACCAAACTCGCGAACCCCTCATAAGTACATTCTCTTGGGATACTGTCACTTCAAAACGGTTCCATCTTGATCAGATTGCCTTAAGAGCGAACGCCGATAGGTTGTTTGCCTGTTTCTTGCTGACGCTGGAATCCGAGAACTGCTCACCCGAAGAGTTAACGATTGACGACGTTATTACCCGGTTGCCGCTCGGCACCGGAGGACTCTGCAATCCGGCGAGCTTCAACTACGCGCTGGTCGCGCTCTTCGGCGGGCAACGACAGCGCGATTTCTGGATTTTCGAGAAGCCCGAACTGCTTCATGCCTTTACAGCGCAAGCCAATCAGTCGACGCGAAACATGCGATATTATCTTGCACACGCTTCGGAAAAGCTGTCCGTCAACCCCAAGTACGTGAAAGTGAGCGATTGATTGCATGGGCAATGAATATGTAAGGAAACATACGGAATTGATCGAGCGGGAGGATGCGTTGCTCGGACAGGTCGATACTTGCCAGCAACTACTCGCCGCGACTTGGCGGTTTATTCATACTTCTGACGAGGCAATCGATATACCGACCGTTCGGCGTCTGATCATCGCGCTTTACGGTGTTGAACGAAGCATCGAGAATGAATTGCTGGATGTCAGGCTATCACTTCTCCCGTTTGCCATTTCCCGCAAAACCGCCCCGCCCTCGCAAACAAACCATTAGGGCAAACGTAGACATCTACGTAGATGTCTATGGTGCTGCAAATGTAAAAGTAGACGAATCGGTTGCCCGAAACTTTGCGAGGAGTGTTGTGACCATGAAGAGATCATTCCGTCTCTCCGAGTCTGCAAGCAGAGCGAAAGAACAACGCAATATGTGGTCGAGCGAATACCAGGATATCGATGTTCGGGAAGAGGAAAGTGTAGACGAATTAATGCTTAAGGAAGATTTGGCCATTAACGAAGAACCCGTGAATACGGAGCCGCCAAGCGAAGCCGTCCCCGTCAACGTCCCTGCCGAAACCGCCAAGCCGAGAAAAGCCAGGCCGGTCAGCAAGCCGAACTCCGCCCCGAAGCCCAAGTCCGTCCTGCGCCCCAAGTCGACTCCTGTCCCCACACCGCAAGCGACAGCCGGACCGGCAGCCAAAAGGCCACCGGCTGGCCCCGCCGTCAAGAGCGACAGACCAGAGCCAGGACACAAGCCGCTCAAGCGAAAGTCGCCGCCTTTCGGCGAACGGTACGCACGGATCACGACGTACCTGGAGAAGCCACTGTTCCGGCGCGTCCACGACTTGCATCAGCGCGGCGAGTTCGCCAAAATCGCAAGTCTGCTCAACGCCGCCGTCCGTGAATATCTGGACCGTCATTACCCGTCTTAAAACAAACGACCCGATTCCTCTTGGAATCGGGCATTTTCATTCCTGCCTGTTCTTTTCCGAATCGATCGTTGCCATAACGTCTGTAGCCAATCTTCGAATGAGCTCGACCTCCTCCAAGCTGCGCTCATTCAGAAATGCGGCAAGCAGCCGTATCGTAGCTTGTTTTCCCTCCAATCCCTCTCCTGTGTCCAGTCCACCGAAGCGAAAAACTTCGATCGGCTCTACTTCCAACGCGGCCAGCACGCGGGCCAGCGAGTCAAGGGATACGTTACGGACTGCCCGTTCTATGCCTGCGAGGTAGCTCTCTTGCATGTTGGCCTTCTCGGCCAACTCACTTTGAGTCAAGCCCTGACTCTTCCTTAACTGCCGGACTCTTTTCCCTACCAAAACCTTCAAATCTATTTCATCTGTTTTTTGATTGGTCATACGATCACCCTTCTTCCCACCTCTAATGGTAAAGAAGGTAATCGTTTGCTAGAAGGATAGTATAAGGCTATTAAATATTGTTTTTGAACTTATTAGTCCTGTATAATTAGAATAGGACTTATTTCTTACATGCCTTGTCCAAGGATGTCAAAAATACGAACGTTCGGGGGATCAAAAAAATGATAGTGCTCTATTTTGCAGGATTCTGTTTGTCCATTCTGCTGTTACTGATCGGCCTCATTAAGCCGTCCCTTGTTTACCGATGGGGCGAGCGTCGCACGCGGGGACGCTCGACTCTTCTGTACGGTCTGCTGATTGTGGCGTTTGCCGCCGCGATGGTCGCGACCACGCCCGATACGGATGATTCTGGCGTAATACAAGCCGGTTCCGCTAAACCAGCAAGCACGAACGCCGCTCCAACAACTACTCCAGCCGACGAAACAAACACAGTGCAAGCGCAGGCTGCGCCCGATACGCAAGTAAAAGAAGTCGAGGCGTCAGCCACACCAGCCGTTTCGAAACCGGCACCTGAAACGGAAGCTGAGCGAAAAACGGTTCAAATGGTCATCAACACGCCAACCAGCGAATATCTTGGCGTTTCCACGATGTATGAAGGAGAAGTAAATGAAACGGGTAATCCGCACGGCGAGGGAATCATTACCTACACATTCGATGATGTTCCCTACATTCTGTATGAGGGACAGTTCAATAACGGTGTCTACGACGGCATGGGGACTGCTTACTACAATGGCGATACCGAGATCGAGTTTAGCGGGGTTTTCCGAAATGGCGAGCCGGTACATTACCCGCTTGAGGACGAGTTCTATTCCAACAAAGGTTCCATTACGTTTTACGGCGACACGGACAAGCAGAAGACCGGAGATACGATGACCGTCTACTATACCGGCGGTAATGTGTATTACTCGGGCGGCTGGAAAAACGCCCAGCCGAACGGGAAAGGCACGACCTTTTACGACATCTACCCGCAGCGCAAGCTCGTAACGGGCACGTTCCGCAACGGCATGCTGCATGGAGAAGGCACCACGTTCTACCGCAACGGCAATCCCGAACAGACAGGAGACTTTGAGGACGGACAACTGAACGGGAAAGGAAAAGCGTTCTTCGAGAACGGCGCGGTTTACCTGGAGGGTAACTTCAAGAACGGACGGCTGCACGGCAAGGGTAAATCGTACTATGAGAACGGAAATCTTGAGTCCGAAGGCACGTTCGAGGAAGGCAGACTCATGGGCAAAGCTAAGCTGTATCATGAGAACGGGCAACTGGCGTTCGAGGGCTCTTACGACGATGGCTTCCTGAAATCCTACGGCGTGCAGGGCGACGGCGTCCTTTATCACGAAAACGGCAAATTGAAGTACAAGGGCGGATTCAAGAACAACCAATACCACGGCCAAGGAACGCTGTACAACGATTCCGGCGAAGTCATTCAAAAAGGAAAATGGGACGAAGGAACGTTTATCGGCGATTAGTTCTTGGCTTCCCCATCCAATCTAACCTGAAGGAGAATGTTATCATGCGAAAATACTCAATCATCCTGCTGACCGCGTTACTTATACTTGCCGCCGGGTGCGGCACACCAAACAACAAAGCGGAAGAAGCTCCGACGGCACAACCCGGCGCAAGCTCCACCCCCGCTGCTCCAACTGCACCTGTTGATAGTGAGCCGGAGAAGACCGGAGAAGAACAAGCCGTATCCGTTCAATTAGTCAGCGCACAATACATGGTCGATGACCTCAATCAGCCCATCGTATTCGAAGTTATACTTGAAAATAAGACGGATGCATCGCTCCGCATTTCCCATTTAGACTGCTACCTCATTACGCAGACCGGGGAAGTATTGGAGACCGGCTTATCGGGGTACAACAGCGAGGATCGCGTGCTCATCTCTGGCGGCAGGACAGAAGGCTTTAAGGTTGCGTTCGTAGTGGATGCGCCAGAAAATATTCGTTCCTTCGTGTTCGGCAAGCAATCGGAAGATATCTTTGTTGAGGTTCCGGGGCAGGACTTTCCCGAGCTTGTCGTGGTAGATAAGAGCGGCCAAATTGTTACCGAACCAGATTCCGTCGAGTCCGTCGTTCCTGAGGGCGGCGGCGTGAAGGCTGACGATTACGCTGAATAAGTACTCAAAAATAGCGCTGCGAGCGCTATTTTTTTGTATGCTCCTCGTTGTACTTCTCCGACTGCGTTGGATTTTTCCGCTTCAGATGCTTCCAAGCAAGATAAAATGTCGAAATGCTCAATGGTTCATCTCTACTCCAGCCCAAGTGGAAGTACGAACTTGGATGCGCTCTGATTTCATCCAGCACATCCTTGATCCTGATTTTCCCCGTCCGTTTGTTCGCTCGAACATTTTTTTCAGCTTCGATTAGCAAAGCGTCCCACTTCCCCTTGCTTACAGGCCGCACAAAGTATTGCTCTGGATGATCGCACGACTCGACTTTATCCAAGTATTTGCGCACGGTATTCCTATGTAAATCTAGCCGTTTTGAAATCTCCCGGATCGATGTTGCCTCTTCAAAATACAGGTGCAAAATCTCATATTGAAGTTCCTCGCTTATCATGGCTTCCCCTCACAGTTTGTCGTGGTGGCATGTCGACTAAACCATCTCATCTATCATGGTACACTTTTTTAGAAATTTGACAACCAACAAATCATTAGAAGATGCGTTATCGAAATTCGATACCATTTTCAATCTGAGATGAGGAGGTGATTGTATGAATGAACTGTTATGGATTGACGATGAGGAAAATGACCCGGTCGGCACGGTTACAGGCGTCCGCTTCCTGTTGCCGCCGTCGATTGCAACCAACCCGGATCATGTAGCTGCCGTTCGTAAGTTCCTGGAAGACTGCAAATTACCAGACACCAGCCTGGAACATTCTACGAATCTGGATCATGACGGAAATCTGGTGATCGGCTGCACGTGCACGTCAGGCATCATCGACGTCTTTATCCTAAACGACCTGTCTGACATGTTTTTAAACTTGCAGGATCGCTTTTCCGATATGATCGACGGGCGGTTTAACTCACATCGGGCGCGTCTGGAGGTTCTGATTTGCTGTGACGACGGTGAGTACGTTGTCGTTGTCGACCCTCGCGATTTGAGAAACCTTCTTTGCCTGAAGGCTGAACAATCATGGTAAAAGTTGCGGGGAGGTTCAGGGTCCTCCGTCCTTCCCCGCTCCATTAAAAATCTCAATTCGAATGGAGTGTTCATCTATGCCACCAGCAAAACGCATACTGTCAACAAACGTCTCACGTAGCACTTATCCTGCTCCACCTTCGGACGATCTCCTGATCGTTCGCCCCGCCTTCGACTCTGTAACAGACGGCCAGTACCCGTTCAAACTAAATACGGCCAAGGTCATTCAAGCAGGCGGCAAAAAGATGGTTCGTGTGTCCGGCGATTTCCGGGACGACGAGGGCGGCTCCCTTGAGGAATCGTTCCTTGTTGCCCCGGACTGGAAAGCGGGCAGCCCCTTCCGGCTCCTGTTGGAGGCGACCCAATGCTTGCCGGAGAAAAACTGCCCCTTCCGTCCTGAGCAGATGGTCGGCCAAGATCTGCTCCTGACGATGAAGGTCGAGTCGAACGGGAATAAGGAATATCTCAATCTGGTCTCTGCCGAAGTGCTGCAGGATGAGTTCGAAGAAGATCTCTCGGCTGTGGAGCAAGAATAACGAGAAGTAGTCAAATCGGCGGCTCCACTGCAATCATTGTGGTGGAGCCGCCATGACGGGAGGAAACGCACTTGAAGCGTCATCGACAGACACATTCGGACTGGAAGCCGGGCAAGACAGCCGCACTCTCGCTCGCAAAACTCGGCATTCCCGTCATACCGCTTTGCCCGCATGATCACACCGGAGTCAGCGACCAGCATAAGCAGATGTGTACAAGATACGGCAAAACCCCGCTTTTACTCAACTGGAGAACTCGTGCATCAACCGATCCTGACCAAATTGCCACTTGGTTCGATAAACTGTCTTTTGCAAATATCGGCATGGTGTTGGGTAAGCGATCAGGGATCATTGCTATAGATGTTGACGGCGAGTATGGCCAGGCGAAACTTGAGAAGCTATCCAGCGGGCAACTCCCCCAAACCTGGGAGTTCGAAACACCTGGTGGCGGGTATCGTTACCTGTACGCGGCTCCTGTAGGATACACATTCAAGAAATTCACCCTTGCATCGCCTGACGGCGGTCACGAAGAAATCGCATTACTTGGAGATGGCCAGCAGACCGTCATGCCGGGCTCCATCCACGCAAACAGTCGTCCATATACTTGGGCGGAAGGAAGAAGTCCTGATGACATCCCACTGGCCCAAGCTCCGGAATGGATGCTGAAACTAATGTCCGATCAGTTTAGCGCAGATCGGATTTTTGATGACGAGGTATCGAGCACTGCGGTATCTTCTGACCATGCAGGAATGCAAGCCGATTCATCGCTATCCACATTTACGTCTACGTATACATCTACGTCTACATCCAAGCGGACGGATACTTCAGTGGAGATGTTGGCTTCCATTAAAGATATGCCCGTCATGTCCAAACTGACTAAGCGTTGTGCCGTAATAGACGAAATCGCAACCGCCCAACTTGACGGAGGCTGCGATGAGGAGTCCTGGTTTAAAATAATCTCGCTTCTTAGCCGTCTTGGCGCGGCATCTGAAGCCGATGCATTTTCTCGGCGCTCGCTCAAGCACAACGCCCGCAGCCAAGACCGGCTGGAGAAAATCAAAGCTGACGCTGCAGCCAAGCATTTTGGTCCGCCGCGCTGCACAAGGTTCGGCTGCGGGGAAGATCAAATCCGGCGTTGCTTCGGAAACGTGCAGACAAACAAGAACAACGAGATTGCCAACAGCCCTGCCTGGTTCTTGACGAGAGACTTTGAATCTTTACGGAGAGTCGAAACACTTCTTAAGCGCACAAAATACAGAATTTCGGCAGGGAAATTGGGAGCTCCGACATTCGATAAGAACGGCGAGGAGAACGGCTTTAGCCCGATCGCCAACTTCGTCGCGATTCCGGTTCGCGAGGTTAGCGTCGACAACGGACTGGAAGCCAAGAAATTTTTCGAAATAGAAGGCGTCATGCTGTCGGACGGCATGTCGCTTCCTCCCTTGAGGATCGAGCATTCGGACTTTACTGATCTCAAATGGATCTCCGAATGGGGGCTACTGCCCAACCTGGAGCCATTCCCGGGCAGCAAGGACCGGCTGCGCCACTCCATCCAGCAGCTCGCGGGCAGCACCGAGAAACTTCATGTATACGCGCATCTCGGCTTTAGAAAGCTCTCCGGAAGCTGGCGATACTTGCACGCCGGGGGCTGCCTCGGCGATGCAAGCGTAGAGGTGGGGGTCGACAAGCGGCTAGAGAAATACAAGCTACCTGCAAGCTCGCCCGACATCAAGGCCGCCGTCGAGCAAAGTCTTTCTTTGCTGGATATTGCAGATGCAAGGGTCACGACACTGCTTCTTGCAACAGTTTACCTCGCGCCGCTGTGCGAGGCGCTGCGTCAAGCGGGGATCGAGCCCGCGTTCGTGGTCTGGATTCACGGTCAGACGGGAACGAGGAAATCCTCCCTGGCCGCGCTTTACATGTGCCACTACGGGAGTTTCTCTTCCAGAGGGGCTCCGGCCAGCTTTAAGGACACAGCGAATTCACTGGAAAGAAGGGCATTCGACACGAAGGACTCGATTCTTTGGATCGACGACTTTCATCCGAATAGCAACGTCGTCGAGGCTCGAAAAATGGAGCAGATCGTTCAGGCGGTTGCGAGAGCTTACGGCGACAGGGTGGGTAGAGGAAGGCTGACGTCGACCGCTCTGCTCCGGCCGGACTACCCGCCAAGAGGTCTCGCGATCGGTACCGGCGAACAGTTTCCTGACGGCCACTCCAGCAACGCCCGGCTTCAGGCCGCCGAGCTTCTGCCGGAAAGCGTGGACCTCGCCAAGCTGACGGCTGCGCAAGCCCGGGAGCCACTTCTCGCGGAGGCGATGGCCGGGTACGTGCAGTGGGTCGGAGAGCGGATGAACGATTCCGCGTACGCCAACCGGCTCAAGCAGGCGTTCCACGAGCGGCGCGAAATGGCGCTGGCCGTTCCCGGTCAGGCTCACGGCCGCCTTGCCGAGGCAGCCTCTTGGCTCTACCTCGGCCTCGACTCCCTGCTCGAGTTTGCGCTTGAAGTCGGTGCCGTGACAGAAGACGAGCGGCGCGACAAGCTGACTCAAGGCTGGGAATCCCTGCTTGCCGTTTCAGAGACGCAAAGCGAACAGGTCGCCGACGCCCAGCCCGCCAAGCAGTTCCTGTCGGTCGTGTCCGGGATGCTGCAGAACGGCTCTCTCACCGTGCTGCCCGCCGACCGAAACGAAAGAGAGAAGTACGAAGGGCTGTCTCCTGCTGAAACCCACGTGGGCTGGAGGGACGACGATCACTTCTACTTCTTGCCGGATATCCTTTACAACAAGGTGAACAGCTTCCTCTCGCGGCAAGACGAGCGGGTGCCCCTGAAGCAGGACGCGCTCTGGAAGCAGCTTGAGGCGGAGGGCTGCCTCGTCCCGGAAGTGTCTCGGGAGAACGGCAAGGAAAAGCTGCGGCGAAAGCGAAAGAAGGGGATCGACGGCAAGCGTCCCCTCACCGTCTGGCTCCGGAGAGAGTGCCTGGAAGAGCACGACGAGGAAACGTCGGAGAACCGGAGGCAGGCCCGCAGAGCTGCCGCCGCAAGCGGCGACGGGACGCCACGCGAGGACGTGTTCGGCGAGGGGTGATCCCCCTCTGCCGCCGGGTGCCCCCGCACAACGGGGTCGAAAAAGCCGAGGCGAGGCAAGGACTGGCAGCGACCTGCCCCCAAAGCCCCCTCAAAAAAACGGAACACACAAAAAAGCATGAACGAGACGGAAGCCCCCCCTAAAACCAAGTGGACACGGAGGCACTTGGGCCCCCCTGACTTGTTGACACTGGGGCCGCGCAGCGAAGCCGTGACGACAATAATTGAAAACATAAATTATGGATATTGAACCTATCAAAATGACGGAAAGGAGCAATATCCATGATCCAGATACGTACGATGAAAGATTTGCATTTACTGGCCGAAGCTCGCCTGCCCGAGCCGCTTATCGCTTACGCAAGGGAGCTGCTGGCCGGACTTCAAGCCGAGGCGGGGGAAGACGATTCCGACGACTTCCTCCTCCTCAGCCCTGTCTTTGTCTGCGAGGCTGGCGACAAGTTGCTGGATCGCTTCAGGGCCGTTCCTTACGGTCCCGAGTACGTCGAACTCGTTGACATATCCAGCTTCAGGCTTTATCGCGTCGGCATTTTGCTAGACAACGATTGGATCGCGCAATACCTCGTACCCGTCCATTCGCAAGACCAAGTTACGGAAGCCTGGCTCAGGGAACAAAGCGGCGGGGCGGTGAAGGAACGTGAGTAAGAAAAGCGCTGCGAAGCGGATCGAGATCGTAACGCTGCGCATGGTTCGGGAACGTTCGGCCATGTTTTACGCGCAACGGAAGATCACTCAGCCGGGCAACGCCGCCGAAATTTTCCGCCAGTTCATCGGCGACTGTGATCGCGAGTCGTTCTGCATTCTGTGCCTGAACACGAAAAACGAGCCCACCGCTCTGCACCAAGTGTCCAGCGGCACCTTGAACGCTTCACTTGTCCACCCGAGGGAAACGTTCAAGCTCGCGATTCTCGCCAACTCGGCATCCATTATCGCCTGCCACAATCATCCGTCGGGCAATCCTTCTCCAAGTCAGGAAGATGTGGAGTTGACGGAGCGACTGCGCGATACAGGCGCTCTGATCGGCATTGAATTGTTGGACCACATCGTACTCGGTGACGGCACGTACGTAAGCATGAAGGAACGGGGGCTCATGTAGATGTTCTCCAAACCATCGCGATACGTCACAAGGCGCGTGCAGGACACCGTTAGCCCTGAGATTCAGTCCGCCCTCTGGTCTATCATTGATCAGAACCTGAACAGCGGCAAGGATCTGGACTACTTGCAAGTGTTCTCATTATCCATTATTCCTGCTGGGGATGTCATGTATCAACGGGTCAGGCATACGCAAGAACAGCCAAACCGCCAACAGACCTACGACATTACTGGCATTCGGGAGCCCGTCTCGGGTGTCACGGTCTGGGTCATCGACAGCGGCGTTTACTGCACGATGCTGCTGCCGGACGAGTATTGAGGCCGTTGCGATGAAGAAGGCAATTGTTGCACTAGTCATGGCCACTACCCAGCTCGTTCTTGAAATCATCGAATATCGAAAGAAGAAAAAATAATCTGGGAAGGAGCCTATCCATGGATGATGTAGCTACGAATCGCTTCGCCCTTGTGTGCGATTTAATTGCCGAACTGCTGCTGCCCCATCTGGCCAAGCAGGAGCATTCTCTGCGTATATCAGAAATCAGCCCGGACGTCATTGCCGCGTCCGAGCGTGAAATCGAGGCGCACCTGGATCATGAAATGACGGCAGAGTTGCTCGGTACGCCGGATTATCGGCTCATCGCATGATGTCGCCTAAAGGTTCAAAAGCCGCGCTGTACGTGCGGGTCAGCCTGGCTGAGCAGGCACAGCACGGATTTAGCATTGACGGCCAGATCGAGGCGCTGCGCCGCTACTGCAAGTTAAACCATCTCGAAATCTACGACATTTACGTGGATGCAGGCGCATCAGGCCGCTCTACGAAAGGTCGGCCTCAACTAGCGCGCATGCTCGCTGACGGAGCTCAGCGGCGCTACCAGATCGCCTTAATCTGGCGCATCAGTCGGCTGTCGCGCCATTTTAGCGATCTGCTTGCCATCGTGGATTCGTTTAAGCAGAACGGCATCGTTCTCCGCAGCCTGACGGAACAGTTTGACAGCGAAACGCCACTTGGCGGCTTTGTGCTTCAAATGATGGGCGCAGCGGCAGAACTTGAGCGGGTGAACATTGGCGAGAACGTGAGAATTACGGCGTTGGAACGCGGTCGTCAGGGAAAATGGAACGGCGGCAACAACGTGCTAGGCTACCGCTGGCTCTCATCGCTCTCTGAAGGGGAAGGGTGCGTGGAGATTGTTCCCCACGAAGCGGCCATCGTTCGACGCATCTTCGAGATGTACGCCACGGGAAAGTTCGGCTTGAAAGCCATCACAAACCGCCTGAATCATGACGGCCTGCGAACGAAAAAAGGAAACCTGTTCAGCATCCTGGCTGTGCGGGGAATCCTCCAGAACCGGAATTATATCGGTCATATTCGCTACAACGGGACCGAAAATCGGCGAACCCGTGGAGCCGTAGCTGTCGAATGGTCGGTAGGCGAACACCCCCCTATTATTTCCGAATCCTTGTGGGAGTCGGTTCACGCCATCTATACCAAACGTTCCAAGCCGGTAAAGCGGAAAATTGATCGTCCCTTCCCGCTGGCGGGACTGCTCCGATGTCCGCAGTGCGACAGCGGCATGATACCCGGTCGAACGCAGCGACAGCGTAAAGACAGAACGTATCGAACCAACTACTATTACGGCTGCGGCAGCTATAACGCGAAGGGCGCGACCGCTTGCAAAGCGAATCACGTTCGGGCCGACGACGTGGAAAGAACGTTTTACCATCAGCTCCAGCGCTTCCTTGGCACACCTGAAATGATAGACGGCATTGCGAAAGCCGCCGCAGCCAAGCGGGATGTCGCCCGAACTCCCATTTTGGAGCGCATCCGGCACATCGACGAAGAGCTTGCCCAGTTGGCCACCCGTCACAAGCAGATTTTTCATGATTTCGAAAACGGAAAGCTGGATAAAGAACGGTTGGTGGACGAACTGGACTCACTCAAGCAATGTCGTCAGGAGCTTCAACTGGCCCGAGAAAACGCCGAGCGCGAACTTACTTCTTGTCCAGTTCCCGCCTTCTCTGCTCAAGCGATCCAGGCAGCCTTGAAAAAATTACGCGTGGTGCTGGAATCCGAGCCAACCGACAAACAAAAGCACCTGCTGCGCAAACTTGTCAACAAGATTACGCTCCCGCCTGACCGGGATCTGAGTCGCTTGACCATTCACGGGTCTGATGCTCTTCTGAATCTCAAAATTACTAATCAAATGGAGGAATTTAAATGAAACAGCCTGTTCGTGTCGCCCTTTACATCCGCTCTCATACCAACTCACAGCCTCTCGTTGACGTTCAAATCGAACAACTGCGCAATGCCTGTCTGCGCGAAAACAAAACCGTTGCTGAGATTTATGTCGATCATGGTTTTAGTGGGAGGAATCTCGACCGGCCATCGCTGCAAAGGCTGCTAACAGATGCGGCAACGGGACGGTTTGATGAAGTACGAGTTATCGGGCTTCACAAGCTATCGCGCAGAATGCTCGATTTGCTGCGTCTTACAAAGACACTTGATAGCAGCAACGTTTCCATCGTTACTGAAAACTTCGATTCCCGCGCAGCTCTGATTTTACAACAGACAATGGCCAGCCTTAAAACGCTTATGCAGGAAACTACCGATGGACACGATGCCTTATGCTAGCAGCTGCCAACAAACCGACACTTACCGCTATCTATATTCGCGTTAGCACCGAGGAGCAGGCCGAGCACGGGTATTCCATTGATGCCCAGCGGGAAACGCTACTCCGGTTTTGCGAGGACACCGGGCGAACCGTATACAAGATTTTTTGCGATGCCGGGGTCAGCGGCAAGAGCATCTCCGGTCGCCATGCCCTCCAACAGTTGATGCGCGATGCTGAAATGGGTCTGTTTGCCGAACTGTTAACGTGGAAAATTACACGCGTTGCGCGGCGCAATCTGGATTTGCTGCACATCGTCGACCATCTGAGTAAGCATAACGTAACGTTTCGCTCGTTCTCGGAAAATTTCGAGACCGAAACGCCGATGGGCCGGTTTGGCTTGCAGATGATGGGAGCCGTCGCGGAGCTTGAGCGAAATACGATTCTGGAAAATATTCGACTTGGGCAAACGCAGCGGGCGCGAACGGGAAAACACGTCACCAAGCCTCCGCTTGGCTACCGGCTCGTAGACGTGCCGAATAGCGGAGCGAGGAGACGCGAACGGGCGTTGGAGCTTGTTCCCGAGGAGGCCGCCATCGTGCGGCTCATCTTCGAGCGGTTCGCTTCCGGACGCGGCCTGAAGTCGATTGCCAACGAGCTGAATCACGACGGCCACAAGACGAGGAATGGCAACGCGTTTTCCATTTGCGCCATCCGGGACATTCTTGAAAACCCGTTCTTTATCGGACAAATCCGTTACAATCGGTACACTAACTGGAACGACCAGCGAAGAAAGGGCAAAAATCCAGCCCCTTTAATCGCCGAGGGAAGTCACCCAGCTATCATTGATAGAGCGCTCTGGGATAAGGTGCAATTTCTACGCAACCGCAAGTCTCACACTTCGAAGAAACGGTTTCACGGCGACTATCTGCTGACCGGTTTAATCCGTTGCCCTCAGTGCGGGGCGGCGATGACGGCCAGCCGAACGAACAACAAGGCCAAGGACGGGAGTCCCGTCGTGCGCATGTACTACTCCTGCGGGAACTTCCGCAGCAAGGGCAGCGCCGTCTGCCGCGCCAACAGCGTCCGCAAGCAAGAGGCCGAGAGTTACGTGACCGACCGGATCAAGGAAGTGCTGTCCAAGCCGCACATCCTGCAAGCGATCGTTAGGAGCGTCAACGAGCGGAAAGTGGGCCGGGTCAAGCCGCTGCAGGACGAACTTTCATCCGTCTGCGCCCGGATCGAGGAAGTGCACGAGAAGAAACTGAAGTACGTGGAACTTTACGAAATGGACCAGTTCGACCGTAAACTATTCGCCGCCCGTCTTGAGGAGTTGGAACACGATTTCGATCGGCTTCACGCCAGGAAATCCCAGCTAGAGTCCGAGCTTGACGGCAATCATGCCCAACCAGTCTCTCACGAAACCGTGCGTTCGCTGATTGCAAGATTCGAGCACCTACTACGCACGTCTCCTGTAGATCAGCGAAAAACGCTGTTACATCTCATCATTCACAAGATCACCGTAGGCGACAACCGACGGATCGACAAGATTGAAATGCACTTCGACGAAACGACGGAACACCATTTTTTAAGCGTAGCCCCTTCCGCTGATTTAATAGCGGAAGGGGCTTTCCTTTTTAACAGGAAAGCCCCGGCGTTGAAGAATAAAGTGACTATTGCCATTTAAAGATGCTGTTATGCCTGCATAGATCATAGCTTGGCAACGAGTCACATTAAAAATATAAGGAGTCCGATCTAATAATAGATAGCGGACTCCTTATATTCAAGCTAGTTTTTGCAACCGTTTTTGTCACAAGTGATATTGGAGTAAGTCCCGACCCAATGGCTTGGGTTCTCGTTAGTGTTGAATCCACATCCGGTTGTACCACCCTTTGTTCCACTGTGTACGATACCTGTCGGTGTATGTTTCACTGCCATCCTCTCACCTCCCTTATGAATCAAATATCTATCAATGGATATTTGATTCATTAATAATAGCACACCGGAAATACAGGAACAAGTGTTCCTTTTTATTAAAAGTCTACAGAGGACACTCTGAAAGACTCAACAAATTGTCAGGCTGATCTCCATCAGCTTCAGTTTTCAAATACTTATTCCCGTATCGGCTCGTCGATACAATTACATTGACGGTATGACCAGCTCTGTTTACGTAGAACGACCACTTACCTCCCTCAATACCGGCGATAGCATCTTGTTGGGTTAGCTTCCACCTTGACCCGTTATCATTTTTGCCACCGATATGAGTAATTCGTTCGTGAGGATTGTATCGATCACTTTTGTTTACACATAAAACCTGATGTCTGCTTGCCATCTTTGATCATTCTCCTTTTATCGTAATATTAGCCTTCCCTGCGAACTCCCTTGAACGGAGCTTTGCTACTTGTTTTCTGATCCATGAACCTTCCAGTTTCAGTATTTCTCTTGACCCAATGACCACTTAGAGTCTTCACCTGGCTTCTTCCTTTAACTGCTCCAATACGTCCATTTCCCTTTGCACCATTAGTCGCCATTGATTCGTCACCCCGGATAAAATAAGTTATTTATGTGAACATGCTGAAATGCATGGATTTTTATTGTGTTGATTATCAACTCAACATTTAGTTTAAAAGAAAAGGCAGATTAAAAATCGAAAATAATCTGCCCTTGGCTTTCACTTTTGGAATCATAAATCGTTCCGTCATCATCTATGTACAATAAATCCAATTGTTTGAGTCTAACTATTAAAGCGCTAATGGAAACCTTAAACATTGGTGCTAACCAGTATAACTGCTTCATCTGTATTTTTCCTTGAGCCTTCATATTACCCACTACTTTTTGAATGATTGGTTTGGGAATTAATAGAGACCCAGCAAACATATCGGCCTGATATTCTTCTGGTGGTTTCTTTGACCGACTTCGGCAAAAAAATGTCTGGGACGAGTCATTGAAGTCTATTGATGTTTGCAGGTTCTCTCTGTCACTCACATGAAGTACCCAATGACCCAATTCGTGTGCCATTGTGAAATGCATTGTTCCAATCTTTTCTTCAAAGAGTTCCTTACATGACTCGTTCATAATAATTCGCTTGTCGCTAGGAATGATTGCTGCCATAACTAACCCAGATGGATCAAAGTGGTCAATTGGTTCCCAGTGAATGTCTAAGCCATAATGAAACTCAATAATCTCATCAATTGGAACTGCTTCAGGGAAATCCTTATTTTCAAAGTCGAACCCGTAATCTCGCAAAATCCCTTGGGTTATTCGTTCCATTTCATCATGCGTTATAAACGGATATTTACTCACTTTTATTTCTCACCATTTTCTGGAGTCTCATTCATGATCCCCCGGATTCGCTCCCATTGATGAGGAGAGAAACTTGAAGCTTTCCTAAGAAAAACAGGTACGTCTTGATGCTCAGTAATAATTTTCTGCAATTCACTTGGCACCTTTTTAGCGGAAATCAAAAGTTGGTCCGGGTCTACTTTAAATACCTCTGCCATTTTAATGATTTTATCTTCGGCTGGCGGGTCCATTGTGCCGCTTTCAATTTTGCTAATGTAAGTAAAATCAATACCCACCAACTCAGCTAGCTTTCGCTGACTAATTTTGTGCTCCTGACGTAGCGATTTGAGCAAATCCCCAAACTCGCTCATAATATCACTACCTTTCTTTATTCACTATATATCGTGTTGATTATTTTGTCAACATACTAAATACGGGAGGCATAGTGAACTAGAAGATACGGGGGACTCTAACTATTTAGAATCCCCCCATTCCCGTCCCGCCGAGTCCATGCACCTCAAGCAGCCCACACGAGCCCGCCTGCGCAGCAATCTTCCCCCGAGGCAGCCCATCCTCCACCCCGCCCCTCGGGGGCACGTTTCCGCGCCCAGCAAGCGGTTAATACAAAAAATTTCGCCTCATTTATGATAGGTTTCCCCCCGATTAATCTTCACCGCTCGGTAAATCTGCTCGGTCAGCACCAGCCGCATCAGCTGGTGGGGCAGCGTCATGCGGCCGAAGCTCAGCTTCTGCTGGGCACGGCGCAGCACCGCCGGCGACAAGCCATTGGAGCCGCCGATGACGAACACCACATGACTGCAGCCATAGGTGCCCAGCTTGTCCAGCTGCGCGGCAAGGTCCTCGCTCGACCATAGCTCGCCGTCTAGCGCCAAGGCCACGACGTGCGCGTCTGGCTTCACAAGCGCCAGCAGCCGCTCGCCTTCCCGTTCCCTCACCTGCGCCTCCTCCGCCGCGCTCATCGATTCCGGCGCTTTCTCGTCGGGCACCTCAAGCACCTCAAATTTCACGTACGGCTTCAATCGCTTCGCATATTCCGCGATCCCGTCCGTTAAATACTTTTCCTTCAACCGGCCTACCGCTGCAATCTGAATCAGCAACGCCCGCTCCCTCCCTGCCTCGAAATCCAATCCTATCTCGAAATCCATATCTATATTCAACCCGATATCCTTATGTGGTGTGACCGTCGCCCATTCAGCGCCGCAACGCGCACCGGGAGAAACGCGTGTTACTTGCCGCGTGTTTCCATCCATCCCCAACCGTCCATTATCACCACCTTGCTCATCCCATGAATCTTAATGTTTTCTAATGCGAATTTCGTTTGGCAAGCAAGGATTGCCGTTTATTGTATGTACAGCAACACCAAATACATTTTGCAAGATGAAAGGGGAAGTCTCTCATGAAGAACGCGAAATGGCTCAAGCTGTTCCTCACGGCACTGATGTCCGTCATCCTGGTCTTCGGCGCAGCCGCTTGCGGCGAAGCGAACGATGACGTGGTCGTCAACGAAGAGAACGGCGGCGGCGCGCCGGACGTTGACGTGAACACACCGGACGCACCGGACGCACCCAACGTTGATGTAGACGCGCCGGACGCAGACGTTGACGTTGACAATGGCGCCGACGGCGGCGCAGCCGATGACAGCGCGGCTGACGACACGACGACCACGACGCCATAACGAAAAGCGGCGATCTGGCAGTCATCCTGCTCTGCACAAATGCAGACACAATGACAACCAGACGTCATAGCAGACGCGATGCACCATGCACGATGCGGAAAACCCGTGGACAGGCGCGCTCAGCCTGAACCACGGGTTTTCGTTGCGCAGCGAAGCTTCCCTACACGATCAGCACCTGCGCCTCGTTATCGCACCAATCACACTTGCGCGGCGGATCCCAGTCGGAGAACTCGGTCACCGCGAGATTCACCATGTCGGGCGCGTCCTCGTATTCGTCCACGAACTTGTCGAGCGCCAGTTCCACATGCTCCTTGCATACACAATACATAACCCGCCGACAACCTTCTCTCTATTCTTCGTCTGTCTTCTCCGCCAGCTTGAACGACACCTTCTCCAGCTTGCCGTCCCGGTAAAAGCTGACTTCGATCTTGTCGCCGATCTTCTTGGCCTCATACAAATACTTCCGGAGCTCCATCGTGCTCCCTACCGGCTGATCGTCGAGCTTGACGATCACGTCGTTGAACGTCAGTCCCGCCTCCTGGGCCGGCCCGACCGCCTCCAGCACGATAACGCCCTCCGTCACATTCTTCGGCAGCTTCAAGTCTTCCCCTTCCACGGCCTCATCCGAGGGCGAATCCGTGTCAGCACCGCCGGCTCCATTGTCCACAGCGTCATCCGCGCCGCCCGACTCCGGTTCGTCCGCGCCCGCTCCCGAGCGCTCCCCATCTCCCGAACCGCTGCCGCTGCCATCGCTGCCATCATCCGCACCGTCCGGCTGCTGCGCGAAATATTGCTCCAGATCCATCGTATATACGCCAAGATAAGGGCGCGCCACCTTGCCGTACTTCATTAGCGTTTCCACAACCGGCATCGCATTATCAATCGGAATCGCGAAGCCGAGCCCCTCTACGCCGTAATCGGCCACCTTCATGCTGTTGATGCCGACCAGCTCGCCGTTCAGGTTCACCAGCGCGCCCCCGCTGTTGCCCTGATTGATCGACGCGTCGATCTGGATCACTTCCTGTTCCCAATCGTACACGCCGTCCTGGTTCAGCGACACGGGAATGACGCGCTGCCGCTTGCTCACAATCCCCATCGTCAGGGAATCGCCCAGTCCGAGCGGATTGCCGATGGCGATTACGGTCTCGCCGTCGCGCAGCTTATCCGAATCTCCGATCTCCACCACCGTATCGATCCCGCGCCCGTCGATCTCCAGCACGGCCAGATCCGTGATCTGATCCTTGCCGATCACCTTCGCCTCGCGAAGCTCGCCGTTCCCCAGCACCGCCTTGACCGAATACGCGCCTTCAACGACATGGTTATTCGTTATGATGAGCGCTTTCCCCCCGCTTTTGCGGAAAATAACGCCCGAACCAAGGCCCGCCTGCTGCAGCGTTCCCTCATCCTCCGGCAGCGTCGGCTCCGCGTCTCCGCCTGCGTTCGGCTCGCCTTGCCGGTCATCCGTCCCAACACCGGAGTCCCCGCCGTCGGGAAGCATTTGCTCGTTAATGATACTCACGACTGCAGGCCGCACCTTCGCCGATGCTTGAATAATCCGTTCTGCCGTGTCTCCTGTTTGAACCGGATTTGCCGTCGTCCGACCGCCCGCGGTGCCGTCTCCGACACCGCCGAAGCCGAAGATCAGGCCGAACAGCAGCACCGCTCCCAACGCGCTGACGAAAGAGGAAGCGAACGCGATTTGGACTGGCCCCCAGTTACGGGTTTTTCCGAAGGAGCTGAAGCCCCTGTCGTCTTTTCCCGTCCGCGCCTTCCGCGACACCCGTGTGGAATAAAAATCGTCGTCGAACAAACCCATATCT
Organism: uncultured Paenibacillus sp.; assembly: GCF_963515335.1. Lineage (NCBI taxonomy): Bacteria > Bacillati > Bacillota > Bacilli > Caryophanales > Paenibacillaceae > Paenibacillus > uncultured Paenibacillus sp. The sequence continues at coordinate 19,259 of NZ_CAUPYC010000028.1, forward strand.
ATCTCTCCTCTCGATGCTTGCCCAAGCATCAAGACTATTTTCCTCTATTAGGAATGATTTCGGCAGAACGGACTACAATAATAATAGGACCAGAGTTACTAGAATACCCTTAATGAACGGAGCTTAAACCCAGGCGGACTGCGGATCGGTCCGGCGTCTTTCAAGCCTGCAGCCTTACCGCCCCTATGATCCGCACCCTATAATGCCTATATCGCCGTAAAGGAGCTGTTAACCGTGAAGCCGCCGAAACCGCAAACGCAAACGCAATCGGAACCACACCCGCAACCGCAGCGTTCGATCCACACATGGGAGCAAGTCAACCTCGCCGCCTCAATCGCAGATCTCAAGGATCAGCATTACCGCACGCTGCTCGCGCTCGGCTCGCTGCTCGATCTCCTGATCGACAAAGGACTGATCAGCCGGGAAGAGCTGGAGCGCAAAGCCGCGCAGCTCGATGCCGAAAGCGAACGTGACATGCTCACACGATTGCTTTCCGCCTCACTTCATCCCAGGGAGTAGCGCGGTCGTGGTAGGTGTGCTGCAGCACGGCCTCATCGCTCTTAAAAAATATGCCGCGGTCTTCCAGAATAGACTGTACCGTCATCCGCGCCAGCTCCTGCATGTTGTGGTCCAGACTGAGGTGGGCCAGATACACCCGCTTCGTCCGGTCGGTCAACAGCTCGCACAGCGCTTCGCCTGCGGCCTCATTCGATAAATGGCCGATGTCGCTCAGAATGCGGCGCTTGATGTTCCACGGATACCGCCCCATGCGCAGCATGTTCACGTCATGGTTCGATTCCAGGACGAGCACGTCCGAATCGATCGCCATCCGCCGGACTTTATCGCTCATGTAACCGAGATCGGTGACCAAACTAAGCTTCACATCGCCATCCATGAAGCAATAGCCCACCGGCTCGGCCGCGTCATGCGAAATCGGATACGATTCCACCCGCAAGCCGCCGAACTCGACCGTTTCCCCTGTCGCCACAATGCGCCGCCTGTCATCCGCAATCTGGCCGACATGCCTCTCCAGCGCCGCCCATGTGGCATCGTTCGCATACACGGGCAAATTATATTTGCGGGCGAATGCGCCCAGGCCCTTCACATGATCGGAATGCTCATGCGTGACGAAAATGCCGTCGATCTCCTGTCCGCTCACGCCGCGTTCCCTCATCAGCTCTTCCAGCTTCTTCGCGCTCAGGCCGGCGTCGACCAATAGCGTCGCATCGTCGGTCCGCACAACGGTCGCGTTCCCCGTCGACCCGCTGGCCAGCACCGTAAACCGCAATCCCATCGTTTGCTTCGATCCTCTCTCCGAACCCAAGCGGCTCTCCCGCCGCCGGGCCCCTTCGCTAGCCTGCCGTGTCGGTTGCTTCATTCACGGACACGACTTCCCCGCTGATGGCGTCCACGTAGTAGTCGGGGCCTTCTTCAAGCAGCACCCGCCAGGTCGGCGCCGTTCCCTGTATATCCTCGGTATTGAACGCTTGACCCTGATAGCCGTAGCCGAGCCGGATTTCCCTGATGATCGAGCCGGGCTGCAAATGCTTCAGAATCAGGCTGTCCACCGCCGTAGCCGCCGGAAGCAGCGGCTGCTTCTCGGAGTCCTTATCCCCAATCAGCATGATCCGATCCTGCTTGTAAGCCACGATTTTCTGATTGCTGTAGTAGAGCTCCAGCTTCACATCGTACATCGGAAGCCCTTCATACAGCCTATACAAGACGAACACGCCGTCGCCGCTGGCCGCCGGATCGTACCGGTACATCGCCAGATCGGGCACGATTTCTCCCAAGCCTTCTATTAATTCTCTCTCGGTAAAAACAATCCTGCTGTCGACCGGCGTTTCCAGCGTTATTCTGTCGTCTTGCCCCGGCTTCGACGTATAGCGGAACGACAAGTCCGCCAGCTTCGGCGTATCGGACGGTATGCTGCCGGTCAGCCGTATCCCTTTCTCTTGCATGACGAGCTGCGTCTCTTGAGGAAGGGCCGTCAGATCGACGTTCGAGTTGAGCCGCTCGCTCATGTCCGTCCAGAGCTGATAGCCGAGCAGCACGTTCAGCAGCAGAAAAGCGATGATCAACACACTTTTGGCCCGGCCCCAATCCATGCGGCTGACCGCCCCCTTCCCACTAATCCGCTCACGCGAAAATGTTGCCGGACGGACGGCTCAACCGCCCCCGCCCGCCGAATCCCCCGGCTGCGCCGGTTCCGCCGGCTCCCCGTCATCCGGCAGCAATGACCCGGACCCGAAGCCCGGATCCTGCAGCCCGCCGGTGCGGGGAGGAATATCCCCGCTTCCCGGGCCGGCGCCATTCGGCGCATCCGGTCCCGCTCCGGCGGGCGGCTGCACGACCGGCTCCGTCTCCGGCTTGAAGCCTGCCGCCCAAGCCTGCGCAATCGTTGCCTGTGCGCCGTCGGCCAGGCGCACAGCCCATACCGGCTCCATCACCAGCGCCGGCTCGACGCCTTTATCTCCGTGCTGCTGCGCGACGACCAGCGCCGGAAACACCGCCTCGATCTCGCCCCGCCGGGCGAATTGATTCAATGCGCTGCGAAGCCCTTCTCCGCCGGGCAGCCAGCGGACCGTGCTTTCGCCCCGGCGCTCTCCGCGGGTCAGGAGGGAACGCTCGTAATTGCGGACGACGCCCTGCTCCAGCTCAAGCTGAATTTGACCGTAACGCAGGTTCGGCGAATCGAGCAGCGGATACGAGCCGAAATATTGCTGGAACACGATGCTGCGGTTATCCGATTCCGGACCGGGCCCGACGAACCGGTGAACGCCGTCCCATCCGCCGTGCTGATTGACGAACTGCAAGGCGGCCAGCGTGTTGTCCGCCAGACTGTTGGGACTATCAAGCATCGCCACCGGATCGGTGTAGACCATCCAGGTGCCGTTCGACTCCAGCTTCAGCCCGCGCTTGCCGTCCGTGTAAATCTGATTTCCGTCATAATCCTTCAGGTTGCGTGTCTTCGCCTGGTCGAAAAACAGGTTGCGCTGCATCTGCTCCGGCGAATACGACGCATAGCCGAACCGGTACTCGACGGCCTCCACCGGCTGCTGCGGAATATAGATAGAGCCCCGCCAAAGGGTATAGGCCGGCAGATAAGCCCCGTATCCCACTTGCCGCTGCAGCCTTTGCGCCGACAGGTCGCTTTGGCTCGACTCATATACGGTAACGCCGTCCGTGCTGAAGAAATAAGCCTTCGGCGTCTCATTGTCGGCCCGCTTCATGATCCAGATCCGCTCGATCGAATCGCCCATGAACAGGATATCGCCTTCAAGCCGCGGCACGACCCGCTGCAGCAGCGTGACCGGCACGCCCTTCCCGAAACGAAGCTCGACACCGGCCGCCTGCGCCCGCAGCTCGTTCCAGTTCGTCCGGTCGACCCGCGTTCGTTGGAAGCTTCGGTACTCGCCCTCGCGGATATCCGCGTAAATATTGTTATAGAACGTCATGTCGGGATACAGCACCGTATGCCGATCCTTGCCCATATGCAGGACGATATCCTCGGGAAAAAGGACCTGATCGATCTTCTGCGCCTGGCCCATCGTCTCCGTCGGAATGTACTCCTGCTCCGCCGTCACGGTCGCTCCCAGGTTCGGAAAGCTGTAAGCCAGCAAATAGCTTTGCAGCAGGCTAAGCATGACGAGCACGACAAGAGCGCCTGTCTTGATCCTCTCGATCATACGGCTTCGCCCCCTTCATGGACCGTCGGCAGCGTGAACGTAACCGTCGTGCCTTCGTTCCATTCCGACTCCAGTTCGATCGTGCCGCCGTGCGCCTTGATTATTTCCCGGGCAATCGACAAACCGAGCCCGGTGCCGCCCATATTGCGGGAACGCGCCTTGTCGACGCGGAAAAACCGGTCGAAAATCCGCGAGATATCCCGCTGCGGAATACCCATGCCGTTATCCTTGACGCTGATCGCCACCGACGAAGCATCCGGCTTGCGCGCCGCGATCTCGATATGCCCGCCGTCAGGCGTATACTTGATCGCGTTGGACATCAGATTGTCCAGCACCTGGTCGATCTGGTCGCGGTCGAGCCAGACGTTCTCGATGCCGTCCTCAATCAGGACGGAGCTTCCGATCGACTTCTGCCGCATCTGGAACGAGAAGCGGTCGGAAACCTCCTCCAGCATCTCCCGCACCCCTGCCGCCTTGCGCCTGAGCGGCGCCTGGTTCGAGTCGAGCCTGGAAAGATGCAGCAGGTCGGTCACCAGCCGGATCATCCGCTCCGACTCGCCGCGGATAACGCCCACGAACCGGCCGGCCAGATTCTTATCTTCCAGCGCCCCGTCATCCAGCGCCTCGACATAGCTCTTGATCGTCGTCAGCGGCGTGCGCAGCTCATGCGAGACGTTCGCCACGAACTCGCGGCGGGACCGTTCGAGCTTCTCCTGCTCCGTGACGTCCTGCAGGACGGCGATCGTGCCGGATGTCGTCTTGTCCCGCCGGTGAATCGGCGTAAACGTAACGCGGAGCAGCCATTCCTCCTCGCTGTTCTCCAGCTCCTTGCGGAGCAGGGTGGAATGCTGAACGCCCGTCTGCAGCTCATGGACCTTGTCTTCCGGCATGCCGAGCAGCACGGCAAGCGGCTGGCCCGTGCCTTCCTTCACGTCGAGCATTTCCCTTGCGCGCCGGTTCGTGACGATCACAAGCCCGTTCTCGTCGGCCGCGATGACGCCGTCGCTCATATTGGCCAGAATGGAAGCGAGCTTCTCCTTCTCTTCCTCGTTGGCGGACAGCGCTTCCTGCAGCCGCACCGTCATATGGTTGAACGCTTCGCTCAGCTGTCCGATCTCGTCGTCGCCGTATACCGGCACCTGCTTGTCGAACTTCCCTTCCGCAACGGCCGACACCTGCCGGGTCAGCCCCTTGATCGGGGTCGTAATCGTATGGGCCAGCAGTACGCCGAGCACGCCCGTCAGGCCAAGGGCGATCAGCATGCCGGAGACGAAAATCCGGTTGATCCGGTTGACCGTCTCGTACAAATCCTTCATCGAGGCCACGATGTAGACCGCCCCGACCACCCTCCTCGGCTCGACGTTGCGGCCGTATTCGTAGGCCGGACGGGCAATCACCTTTTTGCGCACATTATCGCCGTCGATGATATCCTCTTCGATATTCGAGATGCCCTGCAGCGCGCGGATGACCGCGAGCGTCGTATTTTTGCGCCCGACGATCGATTGCTGGGCCTGGTCGGAGGTGGCGAGCACCTTGCCGTTCGCGTCGAGAATCTGGATATCGGCTTCGCTGATGTCGAAAAGCGAGCGGAGCAGGCTGTTCAGCTCCGCGGAGATTTCCTCCTCCGTCGCCTCGTTGTCGCCCGCCGCCTTCGTCAGCGTATCCTCGACGAGCACGGTCAGCATGTTCGTCTGTTCGCTCAGGCTGCTCGTAAACGAATCCGTAAGCGATGTTTTCATCGTGCTGATGAAATAGACGCCGATCAGCTGCATGGCGATGAGAATGAGCAGGACATAAATAATAATCAGCTTGACCTGAATCGTGCGGAACAGCCGGCCCCTTCTCATCCCGCGCCGAATCCGCCCGTTTTCGGGTTGCGCATCATATAGCCGAGCCCCCTGCGGGTCAGAATATATTCCGGCCGACTCGGATCGTCCTCAATCTTCTCGCGCAGCCTGCGGATCGTCACATCGACCGTCCGGACATCCCCGAAATATTCGAAGCCCCATACCGCCTGCAGCAGATGCTCGCGCGTCATCACCTTGCCGCTGTTGCGCGCCATATAATAAACGAGCTCGTATTCACGGTGGGTCAGGTCAAGCGGCTCCCCGTCCTTGCAGACCACGTACATATCGGTATCGATGAAAAGATTGAACAGCTTCAGTCCCTGCTTCTCCGGCTCTTCCTCCTGTCCGCCGTCGCCGGCCTCCCGCAGCTTCGTCTGGCGGCGCAGATGCGCCTTCACGCGGGCCAGCAGCTCGCGCGTGCTGAACGGCTTCGTGACATAATCGTCCGCGCCGAGCTCCAGGCCGAGCACCTTGTCCAGCTCGGTATCCTTCGCGGTCAGCATAATGATCGGCGTCTGCATGCGGGCGCGAACCTCGCGGCACACATCCATGCCGTCCTTGACGGGGAGCATCAGGTCCAGCAGGATCAAATCCGGATTCTCCTCATACGCCAGCCGGACCGCTTCGCCGCCGTCGAAAGCGCAGACGACCCGGTAGCCTTCTTTCTCCAGATTGAACTTCAAAATATCCGCAATCGGCTGCTCGTCGTCCACCACCAGAATTTTTCCTTGCATTTCTTCACCACCTGCCCCGCCTGTATCCATTCCTTTTCATTTTACCACAAGCCGCACGCCCGTCCCAATGAAAGTTCTATCGCTTTTCCACATTTTCTCGCGCGCGGAAAGCCCCGAAGCGGCAGGCAAAAAGGCACCGCAGCCTTCGGACCTCCCGCCGGCTGCGATGCCTTTATAACGCGCAATCGATTATAGATACTTCATCGGATTTTGCACTCTTCCGTCTTTGCGAATCTCGAAATGCAGGTGTACACCGAAGGAATTGCCCGTATTGCCCATGACGCCGATCTTATCGCCCTTCTCGACGACCGCATTCTGCTTGACGTCGATTTTGCTTAAATGGGCGTAAACCGTTTTGTAACCGTTTTGGTGATCGATGATGATCGTCTTGCCGGTGCCGTTCCTCGTGCCGGCAAATTCGACGACCCCGTTGTCCGCGGACAGAATGCTGCTGCCGCCGACCATGTCGAGACCCTTATGCAGACGGCCCCAGCGCTCGCCGAAGCTGCTCGTCAGCGTCGGGTTGCTGACCGGCCAGGCGAAATTGCCTGTCCCTTCGCCGAGTATGACCTTGGTGCCCTTCATGACGATCGCCGGAATCGCCGGTTCGATGATTTGTTGGTTGATGAGCTCCTCGCTCATCAGATAACCGTTCTGCTTCACAAGCTTATACGTGACCTGCCTGGAGCCGGCCACCCCTTGGCGGATGGTCTTCTGCTGCCCCGCGCGCATTTGGTCGTTTTTCCGCACGATAACGGCCGGCTCGATGACCTCCGTTTCGGTGACGTTCTCCACCGTCTCCACCGTCAGCTGCGGCTGAAGCACGGTCAGGTCGAGCACTTCGCCGGCCTTGATCTCTTCGCCCTTGAGCCACGGATTGTTCCGGTAAATCAGCTGCGGCGAGATGTCGAATTTGTCGGCGATGCAGCCGATGCAGTCGCCTTCCCGAATCGTATACTTCGTCGGCTTCGCATTGCCGGTGACAAGCCGCTTATACAAGGTGTCCGCATCCTGGATGCGCTCCGGATCGACGTCAACGCTGCCGGTGTCGACCTTTTCCACGAATTTGACCGACGCGATATCCGGTTGCGACGCTGCCGCCGGCTTCGTCTTCGCATTGAACGCCAGCGCCGTCACTTCAACCTTCGGCCCGGCCGCCGCCCGGCGCTCCGGCGCGAATTTGCCCTGCACCCGCTTCAGCACGGCGTCGGCTGTCCGCTCATCCTTCGCGATGCCGATCAGCTTCCCGTTCACACGCACCTCCACGCCGACGGCATGGGCGGCGACCATTCCCTCGAGCTTGGCCAGCGTCGCTTCATCATCGGTCTTCGCCTTGAAACCGCTGCCGCGCTCATATGTAATCTCGCCTGCATCCACCGCCATCCGTATACCCGGATACTGCCGCTCCGCCTGCTCCAGCTTGCGGCCCAGCAAATCCTCAACGACTTTGGGGTCGCTCACCGTTCCGACCGCCACGCCGTTCCGCAGAACGCGCGCATAATCGATTGTGTTGGATTTCACATAATAGGTACCGCCGAATCCGACGACAGCGAGAAGCGCCAGCGCTCCTCCTGCAAACAAAAGTTTCTTCTTTCCGGCGTATGCGAACGAAACGCTCATGCTTGCGGCTCGATGCCGAATCTTGCCTTTCCAGTCTTGCAACCGGCGGCCGATGGCGGAAGGCGCTGCGCCTGTCCCCGTCCGCCCTTCCCGGTCTCGGTTCCTGAAAACGGTCATGTTCTTCTCCTTTGCCAACAATCAGATGTCTGTATCATCATCCGCCGCAAAAGGCGGAATGCTCCCATCCGGGTCATTACGCCTTCTACTTTAACATAGCCTTTACAAGCCGGGCAACCGAGGTATCCTACTTAAGCATTAATATTTACTCAGAATATCCATCATTTCGTCATATTCCGCCTGGTTCAGATATTTTGCGACAATCTGCTGGACATTGGTCATTTCCGTTCCGGTGAGCCCGTCTTCGACGTAAACGGAGATGGTCTGCCACTCCTCCTGCGGCAAACGGCTGACAAGCAGCGCAAAAAGCTTGCCGCGGTCCTCTTCGCTCATCAACTCCTTTTTCTCCGCAATCTCATCGGGCGTCAGGACGGTTTCCCCTGTCGTGCCTTGTGCGCTTTGGGTCTCCGGTCCCAACCCTGCGCCTATGCCTGTCACGGGCGCGGATTCGATAGCCGAATCGTCCGCCGCCTCAGCAGCGGATTTGTCTTCTTCGGAGGCTCCCGCTTCCGCTTTGCCGTCATTTCCATTGATGATTTCATTCGTGCTGCCATCGCTCTTTTCCGTGCTTCTGCCTTCGCCGCTTGCCGACTCCGCGGCCGCCGCTCCGTCCGGTGTCTCGATATTTTCCGCTCCCCACAGCTTTCCCCACAGCCCCGACAGGGCAAAAGGCTGCGTCTCCAGCGGCAGATTATACTGCTTGATAAGCGTTTCCACATAGCTGGTGACGATGTAGCCGGATGTCCATATCGCCAGGAAGCTGACGATCAGCGCGGCCGCGACGGTCCTTCCCAGCCAGCCGAACATTTTCCACATAGCAATCCTTCCTTTTCTATCATACTTTTCCCCGCAAAGGGACATATATGCCAGTATGGTCGAATCGCTGCCGGTACATTCCTGCGAAATGGGAAAATGTGCGGCCCGTACCGCGGTTGTTTCGCCTGAACGGTTAACATGCACTTGATAGATGAGGACGCCTCCGGGCATCGCCACGGTGTATTTCCGAACAACCGGATCATAAGGCTGGTTATTGCAGGACGAAAAAACCGCCAAGGCATCCCGGCTCGCGGGAAACCTCGGCGGTTAGCCGATTCGATTGATTTACGGATAGATGCGCACAACCGGGTTCGTCTGCTCGCGGTTGCGTCCGACCGAGAAAATCGCGATCGGAATACCCGTCAGCTCGGATACGCGGTCCAGATAGCGGCGGGTCGTCGCGGGCAGATCCTCAAGCGTCTTCGCACCCGAGATGTCCTCGCTCCAGCCCGGCATTTCCTCGTACACCGCTTCGCATTCGGCCAGCATTTTCAGGCTTGCCGGGTAGTGCTCGATCACTTCGCCGCGGTACTTGTAGCCGGTGCAGATCTTGACGGTTTCAAGTCCGGTGAGCACGTCGAGCGAGTTCAGCGACAGGCCCGTGATGCCGCTCACGCGGCGGGCATGGCGGACGACGACGCTGTCGAACCAGCCGACGCGGCGCGGACGGCCGGTGACCGTGCCGTACTCATGGCCTTTCTCGCGGATCCAATTGCCGGTGTCGTCGTGCAGCTCCGTCGGGAACGGGCCGTCTCCGACGCGGGTCGTGTACGCCTTGGCCACGCCGATGACCTGCTGAATCTTGGAGGGGCCCACGCCCGAGCCGATGCACACGCCGCCGGCCGACGGGTTGGACGACGTAACGAACGGATACGTGCCCTGGTCGATGTCAAGCATAACGCCTTGCGCGCCCTCGAACAGCACCTTCTTACCGGCATCGATCGCATCGTTCAGCACGACCGACGTATCGGTTACATATTTGCGCAGCACCTCGGCGAAACCGAGATATTCCCGAACGATCACGTCCGCGTCAAGCGGCTCGCCGCCGTATACCTGACGGATCACCTGGTTCTTGTCTTCGATCAAGCGGCGCGCCTTCGACTCGAATTCTTCGGCGTCCAGCAGGTCGGCGATCCGGATGCCGTTCCGTGCCGCTTTATCCATATAGCAAGGGCCGATCCCTTTGCGGGTCGTGCCGATTTTGTTGTCGCCTTTGCGGTCCTCTTCCAGCGCGTCCAGCACCATGTGGTACGGCATGATGACATGAGCGCGGTCGCTGATTTTCAGATTGTCCGTAGAGAAGCCGTTGTCGTGGATATAATGGATTTCGTCGATCAGCGCGGCCGGATTGATGACCATTCCGTTGCCGATCACGCATGTTTTATCAAGATTGAAAATACCCGACGGGATCATGGTGAGCTTGTATTTCTTGTTATCGATAAGAATCGTGTGCCCGGCGTTGTTACCGCCTTGATAACGGGCGACGACGTCCGCGCCTTCCGCCAGGTAATCGGTAATTTTGCCTTTTCCTTCGTCCCCCCATTGGGTTCCGACAACCACAACCGTAGACATGCTCATACCCCCGCACGTGTGCAAATGAAGCGCACAAGAAATTTACCGCCTACAAGCCGCGGGGGATTCCCCGGTTCTCGGATTCTGAAGGCAGCATCCTTAGTTTAGCAGTACGTATACGCGATGTCAACCGATAAAAACGAACGATCACAAGAATATATCCTGTAATTGTTCGGAATTTATGAGGCCATTCCGGGGTCATGCACCCGATCGATGCTTACGAATTTATTGAATTGCTTGAGGAACGCCAATTCGACGGTGCCCACCGGGCCGTTACGCTGCTTGGCGATAATGATCTCGATGATGTTCTTCTTCTCGGATTCCTTATCGTAGTAATCGTCCCGGTACAGGAACGCGACGATATCCGCGTCCTGCTCGATCGAGCCCGATTCCCGAAGGTCGGACATCAACGGCCGCTTGTCCTGCCGCTGCTCGACGCCCCGGCTGAGCTGCGACAGCGCGATCACCGGCACCTCGAGCTCACGCGCGATCTGCTTCAGCGTCCGCGAAATTTCGGATACCTCCTGCTGCCGGTTCTCGCCGGCCTTGCCGCGGCCCTGGATGAGCTGCAGGTAGTCGATCAGGATCATGCCTAGCCCTTTCTCCTTCTTGAGCCGCCGGCATTTGGCGCGAATATCGGCAACGGTGATGCCCGGCGTATCGTCGATATAAATGCTCGCCTCCGACAAGGAGCCGATCGCCATCGTCAGCTTCTCCCAATCGTCGCCCTCCAGGAAGCCCGTCCGCATCCGGCCCGCATCGACGTTCGACTCGGCGCAGATCATCCGCTGCACGAGCTGGGCGGCCGACATCTCGAGACTGAAGATCGCGACCGTTTCCTTCGCCCGCACGCCCACGTTCTGGGCGATGTTCAGCGCGAACGCCGTCTTGCCGACGGACGGTCGTGCGGCAACGATAATGAGGTCGCTCCGCTGGAAGCCGGCGGTCATTTTGTCGAGGTCCTGAAAGCCCGACGGGATGCCGGTCGTGCCTCCCTTATGGGAGTACAGGAACTCGACCTTCTCGAACACCTCCATCAGCACGTCGCGGATCGAGATGAACCCGCTGCTGGACCGGTTGTTCGCGATTTCGAGAATGCGGGACTCCGCCTCGCTGAGCAGCACGCCGACGTCCTCGGAGGCGGCATAGCCGTTCTGCACGATTTGGGTCGCCGTCCGAATGAGCCGCCGCAGCAGCGACTTCTCCTCGACGATCTGGGCGTAGTAATCGACATTAGCCGCCGTCGGCACGCCGCTGACGAGCTTCGCCAGGTAGCTGACGCCGCCGATCTCCTCCAGATGCTGCTTGTTCTGCAGCCAAGCGGTCAGCGTCACGAGATCGATCGGCTGGTTGTCTTCGCCGAGCTCGATCATGGCTTCATAGATCAGCCCGTGTTCGGGCGAATAGAAATCCTCGCTGCCGAGCCGCTCCATCGCCGTGACGAGCGCTTCCGCCTGAAGCAGGATAGAGCCGAGCACCGCCTGCTCGGCTTCGAGATTTTGCGGCGGAACGCGGTCAAACATCGGTTCGTGATTCATCGTTCCGTACTCCTTCCCGAACAATTGTTTCCCGGCGGCGATGCCGCCCAAAAGCGGATGCGTCCCATCGTTACTCTTCCGCCGCCTGCACCTTGAGCGTCGCCTTTACGTCCGGATATACCCTCACCGCCACTTGCGTTACGCCGAGCGCCCGAATCGGCTCATCCAGCTCGATTTTGCGTTTATCGATCGTAAAGCCTTGCGCCGCCAGCGCTTCGGCAATTTGCTTGCTGGTAATCGCGCCGAACAGCCGTCCGCCCTCGCCGGCCTTCGTCTTGACGACGACAGTCGTCTCATTCAGCCGGGCTGCGAGCTTCTGCGCTTCTTCCTTCTCCTGCGCCTTCTTCTTCTGCTCGGAAGATTTCTGCACCTCCAGCGTCTTGATGTTGCCTTCGGACGCTTCCTTCACGAGCCCTTTCGGCAGCAGAAAATTGCGCGCATACCCTTCGGAAACGTTCTTCACTTCGCCTTTCTTGCCTTGCCCCTTTACGTCCTGCAGGAATATAACCTTCATTCGAACAACCCCTCTTCCTTCTCGATTTCATCCAGAATGCCCATCAGCTTCGCCGCGGCGGCGGTCACGGAACCTTCGAGCTGCGCCGCGGCGTTCGTCAGGTGGCCGCCGCCGCCCATCCGTTCCATGACGATCTGCACATTCATATGTCCAAGCGAGCGGGCGCTGATCCCGATCAGGCCGTCCGTCCGCTCCGCGACCACGAACGATGCGAGCACATCCGTCATATTGAGCAGCGTATCCGCCGATTGCGCGATCAGCAGCTGGGAGTACTTGCGGCCCGGCTCCGTTACCGCGATCGCGACATGCTCGTAATGGATGACCGCATGCTTGATAATATCCGCTTTCTTGTTGAACTCCTCGAGATCCTCCTTCAGCATCCGCTGAATAAGCGTCGAATCCGCGCCGTTGCGCCGGAGGAACGAGGCCGCCTCGAAGGTGCGCGCTCCCGTGCGGAGCGAGAAATTTTTCGTGTCAACCGTAATGCCCGCGAGCAGTGCGGTCGCTTCCGTCACGTCAAGCGCGACACGTTCATGAATATATTGCAGAAGCTCCGCGACGAGCTCGCATGTCGAAGAGGCATACGGCTCCATATAGATAAGCACCGGATTCGTAATAAACTCCTCGCTGCGCCGGTGATGGTCGATGACGACGATCCGGTCGGTTAACGACAGCAGCTTCGGCTCCTTCACCATCGATGCCTTGTGCGTATCCACGACGACGGCGAGCGTCCGCGGGCCGACCAGCCCCATCGCTTGCTCAGGCGTGACGAACCGCTTCGACAGCTGCTCCTCATCCTTCAGCAGCTCCATCATTTTCTGGATCGCGGGGTTGACGCCCTCAAGCACAATGCAGGCTTCCTTCTGAAAAAGATGCGCCGCCTTCAAAACGCCGATCGCCGCTCCGATCGCATCCATATCGGGCATCCGATGCCCCATAATGACGATGTTGTCGCTGTCCTTGATCAGGTCGCGCAGTGCATGGGCCACAACCCGGGCGCGCACCCGGGTTCGCTTCTCGACGGCGTTCGATTTGCCGCCGTAGAACGTCTGGCGCTGGCCTACCTTCACGGCGGCCTGATCGCCGCCCCGGCCGAGGGCAACGTCCAGGCTGGCCTGCACCCACCGACCCAGCTCGATGACGTTGGCGGCGCCGGATGCGATGCCGATGCTGAGCGTCATCGGAATTTTATTGTCGAACGTCATTTCCCTGACTTCGTCCAGAATGACGAAGCGCGACGCTTCCAGCAGCTTCAATGTTTTATGATCCGTGATGATCAGATAGCGGTCGGACGTCAACCGGCGCAAATACAGCTGATAACGCTGCGCCCATTCCGTAATTTCCGCGGTTACCTTCGACAGCAGCGCGGCACGCTGCTGATCGTCCATCCCCTGCGTAACTTCCTCGAGATTGTCCATCATGACGACGCCGAGCGCAAGCTTCTCATCCTCATACCGCCTCGCCATTTGCACACGGGCCGTAATGTCGCGTATGTAGAGCAGACGCTCTCCCTGATTCAACAGCAGCTCGTAGGTTCGGTCGCCGAGCGCAATCTCGATTGCGTCTTCCTTGTCCCGGTCCTTCAGCTGCAGCGTCGGAAACAGCTCGGACAACGGAACGCCGACCGCCGAATCGCGATCCAGCATCCGCGCGACGAACGGATTATGCCATTCCACAACCCGCTCCTCGTTAAATAAAAGAATACCGAAAGGCAGATCGCTGATCACTTCGTTCCCGGTTTTCTTGATCCGGTGCGACAGCGTGCCCAGGTAGATTTTCAAATCGCGGCGAAAAGCCCGCTCCGCCATAATCGTATATACGGCCATCGCGCCGGTCAGCATGAGGCCGACCAGGCCCAGCACCCATTGATACCATGCCAGCGCAAGCGTCAATGCGATAATAATCACGAGCGCCCATACATGATGCATCCCGTGCCATCGTTTCATTAAAAACTTCGGCATCTCCCATTCGCCCCTGTACTCAAGGTCTCACAAACGATTTCCGAATCGGAAACGCGACATCCAGCACGCCGATCAGGCTGAGCGGCGGGAACAGCAGCACCGGCACCGCGAGGAGGAGCGGCACCGAACGGTGCCATTTCTTCTGTGCGGCCAGGAAAAAGAAAAACCCGATCGCCTGCACCGTGAAAGCGAACCGCAACAATGGCAACAGGTTGATCACGACGACCGACAGGAACGAGCCGTCTTGCTCCGGCGTGAGAAAATCGAGCACAATCACGATCAAATAATAAAGGACGAACGTTCTCGGCAGCATCCAGTCCTTCGCCTGCCGGAAGGCCGGCACCTCGACGCCGGATTTAAGCAGGGCCCTTCTGGCCGCCCAATGCGAGAACGCCGCATAAATGAACGAGATGACAATGAGCGCCATCGGCAGCGAGGCAACCATTGAATCGATCAGTATCTCCGTCATGTCCGGCGTCCATACGTCCGTCGGAAGCAGGCCCTCATCGGCAAGCGACTCGAAATTGCGCCGAATGAGGCGTCCCATCTCGCCGATGAGCTGGATATCGAAAATAAACGACAAGGCCGCCAGCTCAAGCAGGAACAATCCGAGCAGCGTCAGGGTAACGCCGGTCATGACTGTTCTTGCGGCGGTTTTCCTGCGGTACAGCTCACCCATGACGAACGCCGGAACGATGAAGAAAAAACCGATCATGAGCGCGGCAGGCCCCATGATAACAAAAGCGGCGAACCACACCGCCGCTACATGGACGGCGAACGATCCCACCGGCAAAATGACATATAAAACGGCAAAAGGGACGAGCAGCAGCATGATTGTGACCATATTGACGACCGGTACGGCGACGGACAGCAGCAGCAGCAATGCCGCGGCGCTCCACAGCAGCGGTCGGGTTCCCGTCTTCAAACCTTTCACTCCTCGGCGCATAAGCTTTACTCCCCATTATAGCATAAAGTGCGGCTTGAACACATGGGAACAAGCGGGCAACAGGCGGGCAGCACCACCGGCTTGTCCCACCGCAAGGCGTTCCACGACCCCTTCCGGAGGCGGAAGAAAAAGGGCACCCCGGTCGGCCCCGGCATGCCCTTTTTTCTCACATCGATATTGCTGTTTTGACGTGCACCTCACCTTATGTCCAATCTATCCCGATGCGCTAATGGTCCTCAATCGGGACGGCTCCGACGGCCGATGCTCCACTTTTATCCTTCGTTCGATCCGGCCGCGGCCGTCTCCTTGCCGGACTTCACATGCTCCACCATGGCGCCGGCGCAATAATCGATAATGTCGCTTCGGCGGACGATCCCGATGAACCGGTTCATATCGTCGACCACAGGCACGAAGTTCTGCACCTTCGCCAGCGAAATCAAATCTTCCATTCTCGCATCGATCGGCACGGTCCGGTTGTCCAGGCGGAGCGGCACATCCGACAGCTTGACCCGGTGGCTGTGCTCAAACGTGATCTCGGGATGACTCTTCATATACCACAACAGGTCGCCTTCAGTAACCGTACCCGCGTAGCCGCCTTGCGCATTGAGAATGGGTACGGCCGTATAACGGTGATACTCCATCCGCTCCAGTGTCTGACGGAGCGTCGCGTCAGCCGTGACAGTCACAACCTCCTGCTTCGGCAGCAGAAAAAACGCGATGTTCATCGTACTTTCCCCCTCGCTTACGGCCGATCCGGCTGCGTACCGGTCCGGCAGCGGCAGCAGCGGCTTCGGCGTCGCTTCATTCAACCAAGCCTCAATCCAGCCTTTCGCCTTCTCCACGTCTTCCTCATCCGCAAAATAATACCAAGCGCCATTTTCCCGCCGATCCTCACCCTTCAGCGTATGGCTGTAAATCGTCCGGCTGTCCGCCGCAACCATGCTTTTGGCAAGCCCGACCATCCTCTCGGGAGCCATGTCGCCGCCCGCATCCTCCCGGAAACGGACGTAATTCAGCGCGTCTATTCCATTGTAGAGCGGTTGCCCCGCTTTGACAACAAACTTCTCGTGCCCCGGTTCGTCGTTGGCATGGGTAAACTTATCCGGACATCCGGACCGCTTGCGTCCCGGAATTTCGACATACGTATCCTGCTTCCTTCACCATACACGATATACACGGCATGGCATTCCGGCAAACATGCATGGATTCTCTTATATGACGGCCAGCTTGTGCAGACATAACAGGGGACTTGGACGAATACAATGGCCGTGAGGGTCTCCGATGGAGGTCATGATAAGAAAGGGGAGGGAATCGGATGAGCGAGCCGTATGTGCCGAAATCGTCGACCGGCCTAGATCCGAAGCTGGTAGGCTTACTATGCTATCTGCTCGGCTTCGTGACTGGAATTTTATTTCTTGCGATCGAAAAGGACAGCAAGTTCGTGAAGTTTCATGCTTTGCAATCGACCCTGCTGTCCTTGTCTCTTATCGTGATCCATTCCGTGCTCGGCTTCATCCCCATCATCGGATGGCTGTTGGGACTCATCCTGGGTCCGCTGACGCTGATTCTCTGGTTCGCTTGCATGCTGCTGGCGGTCCAAGGCCGCTTCTTCAAGCTTCCGCTCATCGGCGATTTGGCGGAGAGGCAGGCCGGCAAGCTGTGACCGGAGAAAAACGGCCTCCCGGCAAGACGGGAGGCCGTTTGCTTGTCAATCGATTCGGATCTGCCTATCCCCCGACTAATGGCGCTCTTCCTTTTTCCTCCCTTGGAAAGCAGCCTGCACGTTGTCCACCATGCCTTCCACGGCATCGGCCGCCGGATCTGTCGACGCTTGATTCTGTTGATCGTTGGACGTCGTAATATCGGCCGCCGTATTGGCCGTTCGCTCTCTATCATCTGAGTTCGGCATAGATCTTCACTCCTTCGCAGTCGTGTACGTCGTGTGTACGTTTTTTTCATTATTATACCCGTTCGCGGCCGGCCGGAATCATTGCCGCTGAAATGCCGGATTCGTCCGTTTCCATAGACATCAACGGCTGCCGATTTGCATGACCAATAGGCCCACGAACATCGCCGGCAGCGCATAATCGAGCCCGTATTGCCGCGGAACCGCGATCTATGCCCCCCTGATCGCGCCGGCCAAATTGGCCGCTATCCAATTCACATGCGCCGTTACGTTCAGACCTAACATCCAGCGGTCGGCGATTTCGGTTTTCGGTCAATTTGCCTGCCGCCATCATCCCCGCTACGATGAACTGGGCGGAGCCGGCTAAGCCGAAGCTCAATAACCCAGCAGCCGTAGGGAACAGTCGACCATACCCCGGTAAAAAAGATAATTCGTCGTCCGTCCTGCCGTTCGAATACATCTGCCGATGGCCATGATGTCCCTCCCGGAATTGAACCGTTAACGCTTCTGCACTCTGCCGTTTGTCCCATCCTGCAAAAAGCACCCTTGGAGTTCTCATAATGAGAGCTCCAAGGGTGCCCGATGCTTGAACGACAACTACTCCGTCGTGTAAGGCAGCAAGGCTACCTGACGCGAGCGCTTGATCGCGATCGTCAGCATACGCTGATATTTCGCGCTCGTTCCCGTCACGCGGCGCGGCAAAATTTTGCCGCGCTCGCTGATGAACTTCTTGAGCAGGTCGGTGTCTTTATAGTCAATGTGCGTGATCTTGTTGACCGTGAAGAAGCAAACTTTGCGGCGCTTGTTGCGTCCGCCTTTGCGGCCGAACTTGCGTTCCGGACGCTCTCCGTCGCCGCCTTCTCTTGGTTTGAAAGCCATGTTCATTATCCTCCCTTTCGTCGAAAATCATTCACCGGCCAAGGGCGTCGCCCCCATGCCTTAGAACGGCAAATCATCTTCCGATATATCGATTGGTCGTCCGTCATCCGAGAACGGATCGTTGTCGTTCCGCGAAGCATTCCCCCGGCCGCCGGCATTGCCGCCGCCGTAGTTGCCTCCGCCGCTTCCGCTTCCGCCGCTGCCGTAGCTTCCGCCGCCTCCGCCGCCGCTGTATCCGCCGCCGGATTCGTCGCGATTTCCGCCCTCGCGGTTCGCCGACTCAAGGAAACGAACGTTGTCGGCGATGACTTCCGTCACGTAAATCCGCTTGCCTTCGTTGTTCTCGTAGTTGCGTACCTGCATGCGGCCTTCAACGGCTGCGAGCCTGCCCTTGCGCAGATAGTTCGCGCAAGTCTCGGCCAGCTGCCGCCATGTGACGATCGGAATGAAATCGGCTTCCCGCTCGCCGCCGCCGCTCGTAAACGGACGGTCGACCGCCAGCGTAAATTGCGTAACCGCCACACCGGACGGCGTATATCGCATTTCGGGGTCTCGTGTGAGCCGCCCGATTAGAATGACACGGTTCAACATTGGTTATTAACCTCCCAATCGGTTAACATCCCTTGCGCATAATCGCATGATTACGCTACGTCTCTGACGATCAAGTAGCGGATGATTTCATCCGTAATCTTCATGACGCGGTCTAGTTCTGCAATGACTTCGGAAGAAGCATTGAAGTGGACCAGCACGTAAATGCCGTCACGAATCTTATTGATCTCATACGCAAGGCGGCGTTTGCCCATCACGTCTTGCTTCGTGACTTCTCCGCTGGTTCCGATGATGCCATTGAATTTTTCGACGAGCGCTTGAACAGCTTCCTGCTCAACCTCCGGACGAATAATGTACATCACTTCGTATTTGCGCATTTGATTCACCTCCTTCTGGACTAAGCGGCTCCTTTGCAAGGAGCAAGGAGCGAGGAATTCTCGCATACCGGAATATTATATCAAAGACAAGCTTGCTATAGCAACCCTTATTTCTCCTTATTTTCTCCGCGCGAACGGCGGACCGCCACATTGTTCCGGTCATCCGATGGAAGGACGCTGCGCACACTAACCCTGTAGTCGATCCTCGAAAGGAGGTATTCCGCATGGGCGAATGGTCGGAATTCGATCCCGGGCACAGGGCGCCGAACGACGGGGTCTACATCGAAGTCGGCGAACAGTCGTTCCATATGGGCGTAAATGACCCGAAAAAAATTTCACTTAAAAAAGGCGAGCGTTTCCCCGACACCTCGAACCATAACCGCAAGTGGAAGCGGCTGAAGTAGCGTCAAATGACTGGCCACAAAAGCTGGCCCGACGGATGCATAATCCGTCCCGCATCGGGTCATCCTATTTAATGACGGTGCGAAGAGAGGTGTGGTTCCGTTGGTCCTACTGGCGCAACAACCGCAGGAGGAACAGATCGAATCGGCTTAGAAGCGGAGGGATGTGCCAAAGACACGTCGTCTGCAACACACGCGCATTTTAGGATGCACCTGTTTCTGATCGCTTGAGGAAGATGCTGAAGACTCAACCATCAACCACCGTCGGAAAGGGCCCGCAAGGGCCCTTTTTCTTCGCGCTGCCGAAACGGGCTCCTTCATCATACTTTCCTATACAATAAAAAACCTCCCACGACACAGTCGGTCGTAGAAGGTTAGTCAACGTATGTAGTGGCGGAGAGGGTGGGATTCGAACCCACGCACGCTTTGACACGCCTAGCTGATTTCGAGTCAGCCCCCTTGGGCCTCTTGGGTACCTCTCCATTTTTCACAAGCAAGATTCATTCTAGCACACCGGCTTGTCCGATGCAACAGCCAAAACATGTAATAACGGGCGCCGGGCAAAGTCAGAATATTCGTTCTTCCAGCCGGTTCGGTCCGCCATCCAGCGCCTCAACGCGTGCCGGGAGAGATGCGCGCTAACGATCCGTTCCCTGCCCTTCCGCTTCGTTCGAAACTGCGGCGCTCCGCACGACCTTCTTCATATTTTTCTCGAATTTCGCCCTCGGCACCAATACGCTGTGCTTGCAGCCGATGCATTTGATCCGGATGTCCATCCCCATGCGAATGACCTCCATCTCATTGGCCCCGCACGGATGGGGCTTTTTCATCTGGACGACGTCGCCGAGCTCGAAAACTTTTCGTTCCAACGGTCACGCGCCTCCCTTTTCTCCCTTATGGTAAGTCACTACTTTCGGATAAGGTATTTCGATCCCTTCCGTGTCGAGCGCCTTTTTGATTTCCGCATTCAGCAGCCGGGACACGATGGCCTGCGTGTTGGGCAAACATTCCGCGATCACCCGCAGCGTCACCTCCGAAGCGCCCAACGCCTGCACACCGAGCACCTCGGGCGTTTTCGCCAAGCTCTCATGCTTCACCTGCATGACCGTATTTTTGATCACCTCGATCGCCCTGTCCATGTCCTCTTCATAAGCCACGGATATATCAACGATCGCCAGCGCATTGCCGAGCGAGAAATTCGTCACCTCGTTAATCAAGCCGTTCGGTATAATATACACCTCGCCCGTCCAGCTTTTCAACCGCGTCGCCCGCAGTCCGATCACCTCTACCGTTCCTTTGAACTGGCCCGTCTGAATGACATCCCCGACCGCGAATTGGTCTTCCAAGATAATGAAAAACCCGGTTATCACATCCTTCACCAAGCTCTGCGCGCCGAACCCGATCGCTAAACCGACTACGCCCGCACCGGCAAGCAGCGGCGCCAGATCGATGTTGAACTCTGCCAGTATGAGCATAAGTGTGATGAAGTGTACGACGTACGACGCTACATTTTTCAGCAGCTTGCCCACCGTCAGGAGCCGCCGCTGCTCCACGCGCAGCCTTGACGGATTCCGGTTTAGAATCGCGTAAGTGATCGCCTTATGGATCAGCCAGATCGCCACCCGGCTTATGGCCAGGATCAGCAGAATCCGCAAGACGGTTATGCCTAGTCCGATCCACATCGCTTCATCCAGAAACCAGCCCGTCGTTTTATCCAGAACCGAATTCCAGTCATCCTTCATAGAAGCCTTGCTCCTTTCCTCAATCATTCTTGCTTGCTTCGGTTAAAGCGTTACCGGAATATACCCGGTATCCGTCCGGTCGAATATTCCTCTTATTTCAACCTTCTCTTCTACTATGACTCTCTTTACCTGAGGCAGACTCTCCTGCGGAAAATCGATCGACAACGCGCACCCGGCGGTAATTTCCTTGGGCGTGGGGCGAATGTCGATTTCGATGTCGGCATATTCGAGCAGCATTTCCGCACGCAGCGCCTGCTGTGTCGAGTCGAAGGCAATCAGCACCCCGTATCCCCCTTATCTGCATCTTTTCGGCTGTTTTTCAAGCAACCCAAGTATATTATGCCTTTTCTGTCCATATAATAAGTAATACTTCAAGATGCGATGCAACGCCGGCCCCGGTTTGAATCATCGGCCGGCAACCGTGAGCGGAGGGGATTCTATGAGAACGGCAAGCCGAAAAGATACAAGCTTCAAGATTCCATATACGGAATCGAACGCCGGCGTCATGTTGATCAATCGATTGGCCTCATACCTGGAATCACTTGAGCCCGACCGGCGGATCGTCATCGTCTGCATCGGTACCGACCGGTCTACCGGCGATTCGCTCGGCCCGCTTGTCGGCACTCATTTGAACAAATACCGCCGTTCCTCGTTTGATTTATACGGTACGCTGGAAGAACCCGTTCACGCCATGAACCTGGAAGAAACGCTGCGCACCATTCATAGCAACCTGCCCGATCCGTTCATTATCGGCATCGATGCCTGTCTCGGACAAGTCGCCAGCGTAGGCTGCATACAGGTCGGAGACGGCCCGGTCCGACCGGGCGCCGGCGTCAACAAGGACCTGCCTCCGGTCGGTGACATGCATATTACCGGAATCGTTAACGTCGGAGGATTCATGGAGTATTTCGTACTCCAGAATACCCGTCTTCACCTTGTCATGCGTATGGCGGACATGATCGCCCAAAGTCTATATCTAGCCATTACTTCATCGATGCGAAAGGCCGCTATTTCTGCTGCAAGGCAAGAGTAATGGCATTTCGCTCCTCCGGGGTCAGCGGATAGGAGGATTCGCCGTTCTCGACCGGCTTTGCATACATATAGGTTTCTTCACGGGTGTGAATGCCGCTAAGCACAATTCCGTCCTGTTCCTCATTCATAATCGCAACGGCAAAGCTCAAATCGCTGCCCTGTCCCTCAAATGCGTTGAAGCGCCTGATACCGACTTTCCCTTTCGTCCGGCGCAGACCCTCGCGCAGCTGCGCCATCTCCGCGACTTGGGCCGCCGCTTCGGATTCCTTCGCTTGAAGCCGGCGCTGCAAATCGGCAATGACCTGCTCCAGATCCGCTACTCCGCTGCCGTCCATCATCGCCCTGTACTGCCTGCTTAAACGTTTGAGCTTGCTGCTCGTTCTCATCATGCCGATCATCATCGCCAGAATGATTAAAGTCAGTACAACGATATATAGTCCCAATTGGCCGGTCGTCAAGTTCTCCATCCCGTTCTCCCCCATGTCCGGCGTTTGTCAGCCTTTAATAATGACGTTTGATTTCCGCGACGGCCCCGATCAGTGCGTCGATATCCGCTTCCGTTGTGAAATATCCCACACTCGCCCGCACCGCACCGGTATCGGTGGTTTTTGCGCATTCATGCGCAAGCGGCGTGCAATGGAAGCCCGAGCGGACCGCAATGCCGTAATGCTGATCCAGTATAAAGGCCGTTTCCGACGGATCCGCGTTGTCGATAATAAATGACACAATACCTGTCCTGGGCTTGCCCAGCTCAGGCCCTAACACCCGAATGCCGTCTATCCTCAGCAATCCCTCCATCAATCGCTGTGAAAGGGTCCACTCTTTATTATGGATCTTTTCCACTGTCTCATGCAGGACGAACCTTACGCCGGCTGCCAGTCCGGCAAGCCCCGGCGTATTGTGCGTGCCGGATTCGTAGCGGTCCGGCCTGACGTCCGGCTGCTGCACCGCCTCCGACTGAGAGCCGGTTCCACCGTGCAGAAGCGGCTCCAGCGTCAAGGCGGAGTGTATATATAGCCCTCCCGTTCCCTGCGGCCCCAACAGCCCTTTATGCCCCGGAAAGGCCAGCAGGTCGATCCCCATTGCTTCCACATCAATCGGCAGAATCCCCGCGCTCTGCGCGGCATCCACGAGCAGCTTGGCGCCGTGATTTTTTGTAATCGTGCCGATTTCCGCTACCGGCGCAATGGAACCAAGCAGGTTGGAGCTGTGGTTGACGACGACGAGCTTCGTATTCGCAAGCAGGGCCTTCTCAACGGCCTCGGAACGAATAGCCCCCTGCTCATCCGCTTCCACATAAGCAATATCGACGCCTGCCGTGCGTCGCAAATATTCAAGCGGCCTCCTGACGGAATTATGCTCCACCGCGGTCGCCACCACATGATCTCCCGGTTGCAGCAGCCCTTTAATCGCCATATTCAGCGCAATGGTCGTATTAAAAGTTAACGCGATATCGTTGGGATTGGCGATGGCAAACAGCTTGGCCAACGCTTTGCGGGCGTCAAAAAGGACGCGGCTTGCGCTCACCGCCATCCGATGGCTTCCCCTTCCCGGATTCGCCGCCTGGCGAACCATCGCTTCCTGTACGGCATCCAGCACCGATTGCGGTTTCGGCCATGAGGTCGCCGCGTGGTCCAAATAGATCAGACGATCCGTCTGCTGATTCATGATCAATGCGCCCCTTCATATTCCTACCCGATTGGATTTCAGTCAGACTGCCTTCAGCGGCAAAACAATAGCATACCTAGTTTAATCTTTCCATCGAAAGATTACAACGCGAGGTATGCTATCCTTTTGTAGCTATGGCGTTACGCTAGCTTCTCCAGCATTTCCAACAGCCGCTCCAGATCCTGCTTGTTATAATAAAGCAGCTCAATCCGCCCTTTATCTTTCTGCTGTTTGATTTTAACCGTTGTTTTGAAACGTTCTCTTAACGACTCTTCCACCTCTTGAATATAGGGATCGCGTTTTTTTGTCTTTGCCTTCGTCTGCTCTTCCTGGCTGCCTTTGCGTTCCAGCCGCTGGATCGTTTCCTCAAGCTCACGGACGCTCCACTCATTACTGATCGTCAGCTTCGCAAGCTCCCGCTTCTTTGTGTCCTCTTTGACTCCGGCCAGCGCTCTTGCATGTCCCATCGATAATGTTCCACGTGAAACATTTTCTTTGATTTCTGGCGGCAGGGTCAGCAGTCTCAGAAAATTGGCGATATGAGAGCGCGACTTCCCCACCTTCAGGGAAAGCTCCTCCTGCGTCAGGTTGAACTTATCCATGATGGAATGATAAGCAATCGCCAGTTCCATCGCGTTCAGGTCTTCACGCTGCAGGTTTTCAATAAGCGCGATTTCCATCGCTTGCTGGTCGGAGAAGCTTCGAATAACCGCCGGAATCGTCGAGCTGCCGATTAATTGCGAAGCCCGGAAACGGCGCTCCCCGGCTATAATCTCATACCCTTTAACGACACTTCGTACAATGATCGGCTGGATGACGCCATGCTGCTTTATGGATTCCGCCAATTCCTTTATGGCGTCGTCATCGAACGTTTTTCGTGGTTGATACGGGTTCGGTCTTAGCTGAGAAAGATTGATTTCAATGACCTTGTCGTCATCATTCACCGACAATGAAGGAATGAGGGCATCCAGCCCCCTACCTAGCCGCTTGCTCATAAGTAATCACTTCCTTCGCCAATTCAAGATAAACCTCAGCGCCTTTCGATCTCGGATCATAGGTAATAATGGATTGGCCGTGAGAAGGCGCCTCGCTCAGACGAACATTACGCGGAATGACAGTCTGGTAGACCTTTTGTTGAAAATATTTCTTCACTTCTTCAATGACCTGAATGCCCAGGTTGGTCCGCGCGTCGAACATCGTCAGCAGCACGCCTTCGATCTGAAGCGACGTATTTAAATGCTTCTGGACAAGCCGAACCGTATTGAGCAGCTGGCTCAACCCTTCAAGCGCATAATATTCGCATTGGATGGGTATGATAACCGAATCGGCCGCCGTCAGCGAATTGATCGTCAATATGCCGAGCGATGGCGGACAGTCGATTAAAATATAATCAAACATATGCTTGACCTGTGATAACGATTTTTTCAGCCGTACCTCGCGCGAAATCGTCGGTACCAGTTCGATCTCCGCCCCCGCCAACTGAATGGTAGCCGGAATAAGCGTCAAACCTGGTATATTCGTCTCTACCATAGCATCCTTGGGATGCACCTCATTAATAAGAACATCATAGATGCAATTGCTCACATCGGCTTTGTTGATGCCGATGCCGCTTGTCGTGTTCCCCTGCGGATCAATGTCCACAAGAAGAACCTTTCTCCCGAGAGAAGCAAGACAAGCACCTAAGTTAACGGAAGTCGTTGTTTTGCCGACGCCGCCCTTTTGGTTCGTAATAGCTATGATTTTGGACAATCCGGTCACCCCAATTTCATGCAAAATGTCTGTCCGAAGATAAAATGAGTACAGCACTGGTCCGCATCCGCTTATAAGACTCATTTTCCAAGTCCTTGTAACTATGCCGCTTCGCGGTTATGCATCATTCGTATGTTGTAAATGCGAACCATCCAGGCGCCTACTCGGTTCATCGGACGGACCTCCGGTAGGCAGAAACGCAGAATGCTTCCCAAAAAGTGAAACCAAACTTCGCAGCGTATTCGGACGACCGGACTGTCTAGTCCACTCGCATCGAACGATTCCGCTACTCATGGTCGCTCATCTTCGACTTGCATCCATGCAGCTTTCGATCATACTTATCGGGGACCCCATAAGGAATATAAAGACTTAATGAGAAAAACTTCTATCGAAGTCACTCGAAGAGGAACGACCGCGTTTAGCGGAAGTTTTTATCGCCGATCGAGAAAGGTTGAGTTTGCTGCTGCGCGCAAAACTCATACTTTCTGATACGGTGAGAAAACCTCTATCGAAGCCTTTCGAAGATGAGCGACCTACAGGATTGCGGAGCAATCCACTTCGTAAGCAGGCAGGTTTATTGCCAATTAAGAAAGGTTTAAGTTTTGAACTGCCTGACCACTTATACTTTCTTATATGGTAAAAGAAAAAGCGGCAGCTTGGCCGCTTTCGCAAACGGTTAGGATATGAAGTGCATCGTGCAGCCCGATTACCGTTTCGGGATCCGAATTACGATTTCATAATGGTCCTCGTAATCCTTCTCATCCTTCTTGATTTGCAGCCCCGAACCGGATACCATATCAATCGATTGCCGGATTGTATTCAGCGCCAGCCGAACGTCCTTCGTAAATGAAATCCGTTTGGACTTTTTCACTTTTGCGGCTTCTTTAAAGAAGGCGACTCGCGATTCCGTCTGCTTCACATTCAATTCTTTGGAAACGACGTCTTCAAGCAGTTTTACCTGAAGCTCCTCCGAATCGAGCATAAGCAGCGCCCGGGCATGCCGTTCCGTAATTTTTCGTTCCATAAGCGCCTGCTTAACCGGCTCCGATAAATGCAATAACCGGAGCTTATTGGCAATCGTTGATTGGCTTTTGCCCAGCCGTTGGGCCAAGCTTTCCTGGGTCAGGCTGTGCAGCTCAATCAGCTTCTGGTAAGCAACCGCTTCTTCGATCGCGGTCAGTCCTTCGCGCTGCAAATTTTCAATCAAGGCGATCGAAGCCGCCTGTGAATCGTTAAATTCCCGCACAATAGCCGGGATCGTTTCCAATCCAAGCTTCTTCACCGCTCTGTAGCGCCGCTCGCCCGCAATAATCTCATACCGCCGGTTGCGTATACGCACAACAATCGGTTGAATGACGCCATGCGTCCTGATCGTCTGGCAAAGCTCATCAATCCGATCGTCATCGAAAATCGTTCGTGGTTGATAAGGGCTTGTGTCGATTTCAGCAATCGGTATTTGCTTGACTTCATCTTGAGTCGATCGATCCTCTTGACCCGATTTGTCAGCCAGACCGAACAGCCGCGAAAATTGTTCTTTCATAACGTCATTACCCACCCAATTCAGTATGCCTTAGTCAACAACTATATTCCAATAAAGACAAAACCGTCCCGCAGCTGGCGTTAAACGTTGAAGACGTCGAGAAAACATGTATCAAAATAAATTTCGCCCAGTCGTTGGCGTTTTCCTGCTTGACAGTTATTTTTCTATCCTGAAAATAAATCTCAGTTGCAATAAAAAGACAATAGCAAACAAACCCG
>NZ_CAUPYC010000029.1:0-45746 GCF_963515335.1 uncultured Paenibacillus sp.
TGGTGATGGTGATCATGGTGATGGTGATCATCATCATGGTGATGCACGTCATGGTCCTTAGGCTGCGAATTTTGTTCCTCAAAAGTAAATTTCAGCCATTTCGCCGATATCCCCTTGCGGACAACCGGTACAAATTCCATTGAGAACGGCTCGATCGGCAGCTCCGATAAATGGCGGCGGATGTAATCGGGATCCGCCCCGAGTTCCACCAGAGCGGACAACGCCATGTCCCCCGCGATTCCCGAGACGCAATCCAAGTAGAGTGTTTTCATTCTGTACGTGCCTCCGCCACGAGTTGAAGGATCACCGCCGCATGGTAGGCGGCTCCGAAGCCATTATCGATGTTGACAACCGTTACACCCGATGCGCAGGACGTCATCATCGCCAGCATCGTCGTCAATCCTTGAAGATTGGCGCCGTAACCGACGGAGGTCGGCACCCCGATGACTGGCCGCCGAACAAGTCCACCTGTAACGCTGGCCAACGCCCCCTCCATCCCGGCCACCGCGATAACGACGGATGCTTTCCGGATCCGATCTTTGTGGGCCAACAAGCGGTCGATCCCGGCGACCCCGACGTCATAGATGCGGTCCACTTCGCATCCCATCCATTCGGCCGTGCCCGCCGCTTCCTCCGCTACGGGAATATCGGAAGTCCCGCCGGTCAGCACCGCAACCTTGCCTGGAAGTTTGCGGGGGACGCTTCCGAGACGGATCAATCTGGAAACCTCGTCATACTCCGCGTCCGGAAACGCCTTGGCAACCCGCTCGGCCATCTCTCCGGTCGCTCTTGTCACTAGTGCTCTGCCATGAACCTCAACGAGCCGGGCAAAGATTGCTTCCACCTGAGCCACCGTCTTGCCGAGCCCGAAGACGATTTCCGGAAAACCCGTTCTCTCTTCGCGTGCCACGTCGAGCTTGCAAAATTCCATATCCTCGAAGCCTTGCATCAGACGACGTCCTCTCTCTCCAAAACTCGATTCATGCTGCCGCTCTTGTAACCGGTGAGGTCCATAGCCACGTAAAGAAATCCGAGGACCTTCAGCTTCTCCGAAATCTTCGAGGCGTACGGCACCATCAATGCCATGGCAGCTGGCTCGACTTCGATCCTGGCGATTTCGCCGTGTGTCCTGACCCTGACCTGCCGGATGCCGAGCGACCGGATGTAACGTTCGGCTTCTCCCACCCGGCCCAGCTTCTCGATTGTAATCGTCTCGCCATAGGCGATCCGGGATGATAAACAGGCAAAAGACGGTTTATCCCAAGTTGCAAGCCCGGCTTCACGGGAAAGCGCCCGGATTTCCTCTTTGAAAAGCCCCGCTTCCTGCAACGGACCTCGGACGCCTCGTTCTTTGGCCGCTCTAACGCCCGGCCTGAATTCATTCATATCATCCGTGATCAACCCATAGACAATATACTTGTATGTCCCGTCTTGAACAAACGGCTCCAGATGCCCGAATAGGCTCTGCTTGCAAAAATAGCATCGGTTCCGGTTGTTTTCCCGGTATCCGGGAATCTCCAGCTCGGAGGTTTCAATCACCGCGTGATTCGCTCCAAGGTCGAGCGCCAGCCTGCGGGACTCTTCAAGCTCCTCGGAAGGATACGTTTCCGAATCCGCCGTGACGGCCAAAACCCGTTCCTTGCCGAGCGTATCCAACGCCGCGTAGAGCAAAAAGGTACTGTCAACGCCGCCCGAGAACGCCACTACGACGGATTCCATTTCCCTAAAAATTTCCTGAAGTTGACGGTATTTCTCCCTCATTTCCACCCTCCTCTACTTAATGGATTTACGATGAATGAGGCGCAATTCGTCCAACTCTCTCATGGAGCTTTTTAAAAGCCGGCCGGATTCTTTAATTGCGATGAATTGATGTGTCGTTCCGAACAAATCCGGACGTTCCTCTTTCATCCAAATTAGCTTTTGATCTGACGCCGAAAGGCTGTTCGTAAACATCGGTGACTTTGCCGGCTCTCTGGAGTTCGACTCTAAGCGTATACAAATTCGAGGATGTTGTTTAACTCATAAATTGAGATTATAATAAAATCGCTTACATTAATGAGGATGCTATTAGCGTTTTCTGTACGATATTAACACAATCGCAGGTGAATGGAATGACAATGGATGATCCTCTCGAATGTATTCACATCAGCGCGACAATCTTTCATATGACGGGAATCAACATCTTTCTCGTGGTCGCTCATCTTCGACTTGCATCAATGTAACTTTGGATATTACTTTTCGGGGATCCCGTAAGGATATAAAATCTGGCTTTATAAACGAAAAAGGCCGGGCGTCCCGTTGGACGACCGGCCCTTCCTGTCCCGGCGGGAGCGCACGGCGTTACCCGACCTTGACGATTTTGTTTTCCTCGTCGATGTCCAGCTCATAGATTTCCTTCTCGATTTCCGAAGTGGAGCCGAACTTCGGAAATACCTTGAGCGGAATGCTGTTGTCCGGAAACACCTCCGCCACGCCCTGGATCAGAATCCGGGCGTCCTGGCTCTTGATTTTGCATATGGAGAACGTCGTCTTCTTCTTGCCGAAAAAATAGTATTCGTAATCGGCGACCTTCTCCAGATTCGGATTGTCGGTGACCGTCCGGTAACGGTCCGTGGTAGACAGCAAAACGTATTCGCTCATGTTCGATTACCTCCGCTTCTCGAATGAAATAAGAAAATCCCGGTTACGCGTAACGCACGATCATTTCCACTTCAACGGCGGCGCCGCCTGGCAGCGCCGCTGCGCCGATCGCGGACCTGGCGTGGATGCCGCGGTCGCCGAAAACCTCCGCCAGCAGGTCCGACGCGCCGTTCAGCACGTAGGGAAGCTCCTCGAAGTCGGCCGCCGAGCGGATGAACCCGGTGACCTTGACGATTCCCGTCACCCTGTCCAGGCTGCCGAGCGCCGAGCGGATCGCGGCAAGCTGATTGACCGCGCATTGCCTGGCCGCGCGATAGCCTTCCTCTTTGGTCAGATCCAGCCCTACCGTCCCTTTAAACACCAGCTTGCCGCCGGATTTCGGCGTGACCCCGCTTAGATAAAGCAGCGGCTCAACCGTCGTGAAAGGCGCATAATGTCCGGTCGGCACGGGCGCCGCGTCAATCGCCAGTCCGAGCTGTTCCAGCCTTTGTTCGGCTTTCGCCTGTACGAACGGCTCCATGTGGTTCCTCCTTGCGCATCTCGGCGCATCCGGGATGACGTACGGGTCTATTCCTGGCTTATCTCCAAATCGTTCGTTATATACAATTGGCACGCAAGGCGGTACCCGTCGTTCAGCCTCTCGCCGAGCATTTTGTTTTCCTTCCAATTCGGCTCCGGAAGTCCGTCTGCGCCGGACAGCACTTTGACCTTGC
This sequence comes from uncultured Paenibacillus sp., assembly GCF_963515335.1. Lineage (NCBI taxonomy): Bacteria > Bacillati > Bacillota > Bacilli > Caryophanales > Paenibacillaceae > Paenibacillus > uncultured Paenibacillus sp. The sequence continues at coordinate 3,354 of NZ_CAUPYC010000029.1, forward strand.
ATCTCGTACACTTCCCCATGCCGCACCCGTATCTGAGGTTCGGGAATTTCTTAATGCCGGCGAGCACGACGAGATTGCTGTTCGGCGCCACTTCCTGCCGGTGCACTTGTCCGTTCTGATGCAGGGTAATATTGGGCATGGAAACCTCCATCCGCAGCGCAAGCCTCCGCCGCTATGGGACTTATTGTTTGTTGAGCGCCTCCAAATACGCCTTTTTGGAGTTTTCGACATGAATCTTCGTTAAATGCTCGGCCAGATCCGCCTCGCCGTCCCGCACCGCCTTGATCAGGTCCCGATGCTCCTCGGTCGCTTTCCGCTTCCGTCCCGGCAGATCGTAGCCCACCTGCACGAACGAACGGATATAATCGGACAAGCCGTCGAGCATAGCCGCGAGACGGGGACTTTTGGCCGCCCGGCAGACGACGTCGTTGATGGCAAAATGGAATCTCCACCGTTCATCGTCATAGTCGCCGTCGGGCTGTGCAAGCGCCTTCTCGATCTCCTCGGCGATGCGGTTCATTTCCTCCCGGTGAGCGGGCTCGGCCTTGACCGCCGCCTGCTTCATGGCCAGGCTTTCCAGCGCGGACAAAATGGTAAAAATTTCGACCACCTCGTCGGGCGAAAGCGTGGAAACGACGACGCCCTTGCGCGGCAAAGTCTTCACAAAGCCTTGCGATTCAAGGCGGAACAGCGCTTCGCGAATCGGCGTGCGGCTGACGTTCAGCTGGTCCGCCAGCTCGCGTTCGACGATCCGTTCGCCGGACTTGTATACGCCGCTGACAATCGCCTGCTTGATGTAGTCATAAACTTTATCGCGAATAGGGCTCAATTCCTCGTCCTTCCAAACGATCGGCGCATCCGGCATCTGGTATACCCCCGTGTCATGTTTTCTCTAGTGTAATCGATAACCGCCGGCCGTTCAACTTCGATTGAAAGCGCCTGCGTGCCCGGTTAACCTAGAAAAAATGCGCCGTAGGCCATTGCGGCCCCGATGACGAGCGCGGGATGAAGCTTGAAGCGCTCCAGGCCGATCAAGCTTGCGGCCGTCAGCAGCGCGGTTTGCCAGATGCCCGCCGAATAATAGGCGGAGGAGAGAAACTGCCAGGCCAGCATCCCCATCAGCACCGCGACGATCGGACGGACGATTTTCGTCATCGCCGTGACTTGAGGAGAGGTCTTGAAGACATCGATGAACTTGAATAGCGCGATCATCGCCGCGGCCGTCGGCACGATCGTGGCGAACAAGCCGATGAGCGCGCCCGGCGCGCCTGCCACTTGATAGCCGATATAGCCGGCCAGCTTCGTGGCGATCGGACTCGGCAGCGCGTTGCCGAGCGCCAGGACGTCCCCGAATTGCTCAAGGGTCATCCAACGGTAACCGTCGACCACTTCGGCCTGCAGCAGCGGAATGATCGGAGGACCTCCGCCGTAACCGAGCAGGTTGGAAATGAAGAACGCCCAGAACAGCTCGATCCATGTCATGCCGAAACCCCTTTATCCCGCTCGGCCGGCCGCTTCCGTCTGCGTCCGGCGGCGGTCGTTTCGAGAAAGGCGTACGCCAGCGCGGCGCCGATCAGCAGTCCCGGATTCACCTTCAGCAGGGCCAGCGCCACGATCGAGATCGCGGTCCAGACAATCGTCTTCGCCTTCGGCAGGCTCGTCCAGGCCTTTTTGAAAAACTCGCAGGCCAGAACGGCCATCATAACGCCGATCACGGGCTGGATGCCGCTCGTCATGCCGCCGACGACGCCTGAATCCTTCAGCCGGTAAATCAAGCCGAGGAGCAGGATCATGCCGATGAGCACCGGGACGACCATTGCCGTGATCCCAATGAAGGCGCCGGCTGCCCCTTTAACCTTGTAGCCGATATAGCCGGCCATTTTGGTCGCGATCGGGCCCGGCAGCGCGTTGCCCATCGCCAGGACGTCGGCAAACTCATCGTCCGTGATCCACCCGTATTTCTTCACGGCTTCCGCGTGGATAAGCGGAATCATCGTCGGCCCTCCGCCGTATCCGAGCAGCCCGATGCGCAGAAAGCCGAGAAACAATTTCCAATAATCCATCGTACCACCTGCTAATCCGTGTTCTATTTCTTGATGTCCGCCTGGGTCATCACCTCGTACCCGCTGCCCAGATGCTGCTGCAGCGCCTTGAGCGCCGCCGTGCCGACGGCCGTATCCTGCTCGCCGTTGCCGCCGCTGACGCCGACGCCGCCGACCACCTCGCCGTTGACGACAATCGGGAAGCCGCCCACGAAAATCGCGAATTTGCCGGGAATCATCACATGGATGCCGAACGCCTCGCCGGTCGTCGTCGCCGGACCGCCCGGCTGGTTGAACAGATGGGTCGAGCGCTTGTGCCCGCTTGCCGTGAAGGCTTTCGCGATGGCGATTTCAGGACCCGTGATGCGGGCGCCGTTCATCCGTTCCAGCGCGATGACGCAGCCGCCGTCGTCGACAATGCAGATCGTCTCCAGCGCCTTCACGCTTTCAGCCGCTTTTTTGGCCGCTTCCACCATCACCTTCGCTTCCTCAAGCTCCAGCTTCAATACCGATTTCATGCGTAAGCCCTCCGATTATAACGTCATTTGCTGCAGCAAAATTTCAATTCCTGAATGCCGTGGTACACCGTCTTGGAATGGGTATAGAAATCTAGTGCTTCCCTTCCCGATTCGCGGAACGTGGCCGTGCTCGACATCTTCAGGCCGCCGAACGGCACGTTCAGCGCATTGCCGGTCGTTGTCCGGTTGACCTTGACGATTCCGGACTGGATATGATCAATAAAATATTGCATCCGGTTGTAATCCGACGTGACGATCGACGCGGACAAGCCGTATTCCACATCGTTCGCGACTCGAATCGCATTTTTGAAGCATTTTACACGGATGACGGAAATGACCGGGCCGAAAATTTCCTCCTGCGCGATCCGCATATCGGGCCGCACGCCCGTGAATATGGCCGGACGGACGAAATAGCCGTTCGCGTATTCGCCTTCGTCGATCCGTTCGCCGCCGTATGCCAGCTCCGCGCCCTCCGCCTGGCCGATCGCCACATAGTCCAGCACGTTGTTCAATTGGCTTTCGTTGGCCAACGGTCCGATCTCGGCCTCACCCGAGAGGCCGTTTCCAATCGTCAGCGTCTTTGCCCTGGCTATAAGCTTCTCAACGAAAGCGTCATGCACCTGTTCCATCACGATGACGCGGCTCGTTCCCGTGCATGCCTGCCCCGTCAGCTCGAAGCCGCCTTTGACGGCAAGCTCCACCGCATGATCGAGATCCGCGTCCTCCAGCACGATCAGCGGGTTTTTGCCGCCGAGCTCCATCTGGATCCGGGCGGACAGCCTGACGTTCCGCCTGATGTTCTCGCCCGCGCCGGTCGAGCCGGTGAACGTCACCGCCTTCACGGCGGGGTGCGAGACGAGCGGCACGCCCGTCTTCGAGGCCGAGCCCGTCACGAAATTGATGACGCCTGCCGGCAGTCCCGCGTTATGAAGCGCTTCGACCAGCCGGAACGCGATGAGCGGCGTATCCGAGGCCGGCTTGAACACGACCGTGTTGCCCGCCGCGAGCGCCGGGGCGATTTTGCGGACGGGGATCGAGATCGGAAAGTTCCACGGCGTGATGACCGTGACGACGCCGAGCGGCTCCTTCTTGGTGTACACGAACGTCGTCGGATCGTCGGAGGGCAGCGTGTCGCCAGCGATGTTGAGCCCTTCGGAAGCGTAATAGCGCAGCGTCTGCGCCGACCTCTTCACCTCCATCCGGCTGGCGGCCAATGTCTTGCCTTCCTCGCGGGTCAATTCCTCCGCATACTGCTCCAGTCCCGTTTCGAGCAATACGGCGGCCTTGTACAGCATCTCGGCCCGTTTGCTCGGGGCAACGGCTTTCCATGCCGGGAACGCCTTTTCCGCCGATTCGATCGCCTGGACGACGTCGTCCTCGACGGAAGCCTGGAAGCGCCCGACAACCTCCGTTTTGTTCGCCGGGTTGATGCTGTCGAATGTGCGGCCGCTTGATGACTCCGTCCATTCGCCGCCGATCAGGTTTTTGAATGTTCGTATCGCCGTTTCGATCGCCATGAGCTGCTCCTTTCTAACCGTCTCAGCCGGTCAGCCGAATCCCGGGAAGAGGGTTCCCGGGAACGGCTTGACCGCCGGCGTTCTTATGAGGATTTGCCGAGGAATTCACGGGAGATGCCGGCAAGGTACATTCTGCGCATCTTCGTCGCCTCTTCAACGATTTCGATGCAGCGCTGCTGCTCTTCCGCCGTCCTCGCGTATTCCAATACGATCTGGTAGCCGCGCTCCCCGTGGATTTCGTCGGAAACGATATGCAGGTCGAAAAATTCAACCTCCTCGTCCGTGAAGCCGTATTTCTCGCGAAGCGTCGGCGTTTGTCTCCGGTAAATCGAAGGCACTTGGGATTCGAGACCGACTACGAGGGCCGCCGTCGCATACAGGAAGTTTTCTTTCATCGCCATCCGGTAGCACCAGGATTGCAGGCCGATCGTCTCGGGAAGCAGGTTATCCATGGCCACGATGCGCTCGCGCGTCGTTCCGCACGCTTCACCGAAGCGGATCAGCAAATCCGTATGGCGGTCGCCGCCGAGCTCCTCTTCCCACATGTTCTGCAGCAGGAAGTCCTTGGCGTCTTCATGCGGACAGTTGGCGTATACATAAGCCAGATAGTCCGCGAACGGTCCGACGTAGGCGTAATGCTGCTCCACCCAGCGGGCAAAATGCTCCTTCTTCAGCTCGCCGTTCGCCCACATCGTCGTGAAAGGCGCCTTCGCTACCGCGTTGCCTTCGATGGCCTGCTCCAGTGCGCGGCGAAATTCCTCCTTGTTCATGAATTCCCGTTTCGTCAATACCGTTGCCATTGTTCGTCTCTCCTCTCAAATTAACCATTCGATTTGTTTTGTTTCCCGCGGCGCAGCCGACTGGCGACATGTCCACTTTGGTATATTGTATACCAAAGTGATGTTGATCACATTATTGCAACTTGGGCGCTGTCTGTCAACCTCCTTTTTGCAAAATCAGCAGCACGATCGTCGACATGGCCAGGTAGGCCGCCGTGAAAGGCGCATTCCAGTTGGACACCTTATAGGGGCTCCGGTTGATCAAACCGGCCATTATGCCGGCAGTCGCATTGTAGGGTCCCATTAGGAACGCCGTCGTGGCGCCCGTCAGCATGGCAATCGCCGTAATCTGCGGCGATATGCCGAGCGCGGCGGGATCGAGCGATTCGGCTGCCAGCGCCAGTCCCACCGCGGGATGAAGCCCGACGAAAGCGAGACCGAGCGGGATGAGCGGAATGAACAGGAGGAACAGGTCGGCGCCGATCGCGTCCTTGAACGTTCCGAGCCCGCTGTTGAGGACACGCCCCGCGCCCGTGGACTGGATGGCGGTAATCATGAATCCCGCGCTTAAATAAACGAGAAACTGGTCCTGCATGCGCAGCACTTGCTCGGGCAGCCTGGTCCGGGCCCGCCGGATAAACGAAAGCCCTTGTCCGATCAGCAGCGACCACAGGAAGGCGAACGGGATCACGGTCATCGACACCAGCAGCAAAAAGCTGACATGGGTCAAAAGCTCGAGCAGCGAGACCAGCACGTTAAATATCAATATCGCCGCAAAAATGTGCGCCGGATGCTTCGCCTGCGAGCCGGCGTTTTCGTCCGCCGGTTTCACCGGGGCTTGCCCACTCGCCTCCGTGACTTCGGCCGCCGCGGACACTTCGCTTGCCGCCTCCGAGAGTTCGCTTGCCGCCGAGACTCCCGCCTGCTTGCGCCTGCGATCCGCAATCCACATGGCGATCGCCCAATCGAGCGCCAGGCCGAGCAGGCTGAGCGGAATGACGATCGGCAGCAGCGCGCTCCACCGTACGCCCGTCATCTCCACGACGATCCCCAGAATGGGGGATACGGGCGTCCAGATGACCGGCATGCTGTAGCCGTGCGTAATGGCACGGCTTATGAAGCGGTCGCGTTCCCGGATCGGAAACAGCTTCAGCGAGGGCCGGATCGTTTGATGCACCATCGGCAGCGCGCCCAGGTTCATGAAGCTGCAGAACACATAAGACAAGAAAGACGTCAAGGCATACAGCATGCCGGAGCTGCGGACCCGCGCCCGCACCGCCGCCTGCACCCTTGCCGCGTAGCGTCCGAGCTCAATCGGCAGCGCAATGAGCGGAATGAGCGCGAACAGGCTGAGCACGTTCATCATATAACCGAAGCTGCGGAGCATTTCCGCGGCGGAGGCCTTGTTGAGCGCCAGCAGGCTGAAGCCGACGGCCAGGAACACCCCGCCGACGGCGCGGACGAACTTCCCGGCCGAGAAGAATGCGGTGACGACGATCGCGAAGCTCAGCGCCGAGACGGCCCATTTCAGCGCCGCGCCCGGATAGACGGCCGAGCCGAGATAGATCGCTATGGCGGCAAGAAACAGAAGCCGCTTCATGCTACAGCACGTCTTTCACGGCGCTGGCCAGCCGTTCCAGCGCAGTTTCCACGATCTCCTCGCCGATCTCCCGGCTCGCCCTGGTCGCGTCGCCGATGCAGCCGTTGCGCGTCATCTCTTCATAATAATAGTAGCCCTGAAGCGGATTGCCCGGTCTCAGCTTGCGCCATTTGCCTTCCTGGATGTCGCCTTTCTCCAGCTTGTCCATGCGCACCAGATGCGGGGCGAGATACAACGCTTCCGAAACCTCCCGGTCGCAGCTATGCCCGTAAAGCTTCGACTCGATCCGGCGGTCCATCACATCTTTCGCCGAAGCGGTCGTCTTGGCATAATAAAAATTCACTTCCAGCTCTCTGGTCAGAATATCCGACGCCACGCCGAGCGTGGCCTGGTTGCCGCCGTGCGCATTCAGCACAAGCACATTGCGGACGCCGTGCCGCCTTAATGACACGATCATATCGCGAAGAATCGCGATCAGCGTGGCCGGCTCAAGCGAAATCGTCCCCGGAAAATGAATATGATGCGGCGAAATGCCCATGTTGATCGTTGGCGTCACGAGCGCCTCCGGATACAAGCGCTCCGCCAGCCTTTTGCCCATTTCCTCGGCCAGCACGGCGTCGCAGCTTTCCGCCATGTGCGGTCCGTGCTGCTCATGCGCGCCCAGCGGAATAATGGCGATTTTAACCGTTGTGAGGGCTTGTTCGACCTCAGGCCATGTCATTTGGGTTAATAGATAGGAGGACGGCATGACTGGAACTCCCTTCTTCGCTTATTGGCATATTGTATACCAATTTTAACGAAATTGTCATAGATCCTTATGTTTTCGGCGCTGCAATCCCTGTATAATTGATATTATAAAGGAACGGCACAATACATGGAGCAAGGAGACGGCAGCATGATGCACCACAGCCACTACCTCGACAAAAGATCCGCCGGGTATTTGTCGGAAGCCCTAATCAACCATTTCCATAAAAATGATGCGGCCTATCGCGAAATCGTCATCGTCTGCGTCGGAACCAACCGCTATACCTGGGACTCGCTCGGACCTATGGTCGGAAGCCGATTGAAGGCTTCCGGGAAACCCGGACCTGTCCGGATCTACGGCATGCTCGATCAACCGGTCCACGCCCTTAATCTGCATAAAACGATGCACCATATCGCCGCCAAGCACATGGAAGCATACGTCGTCGCCGTAGACGCGTGCCTGGGCCAATTTTACAAAATCGGCACGCTGCAGCTTGTGGAGGAACCGCTTCAGCCGGGCGCGAGCCAGGGCAAACCGCTTCCTCCTGTCGGCCACATTCATTTTAAGGGAATCATCAACAACCACCGCGCGCTGAATACCAAAGTGCTGGAGCATACCAGCCTGACGTTCGTGGCCGAGATGGCTGCAGTCATGTCGGACGTGCTTGTCCGCGCTTGCCGCGAGATCACGCCCCTGCTTCTGCCTGCCGCGACACCGGAGGCTTCCGCGCCAGATCGGTTATCGGCCGGAAGTTAAACCTCCGCCTTTTTACCAGAAGATAATCGCGAACAAAGTGGAGACGATTAGCCCAAGCATGACCGGAATGAAGTTTTTGCGGGCAAGGTCGATCGCCGAGACGCCTGCAAAGCCCGCAACCGCCACCAGCGAGGACCAGGCGATAATCGTGCCTCCGCCGGCCCAAATCGCGCCCATCTGGCCGATTGCCGCAAGCGTCGAAGGATCCATGCCGACAGCGGGAGCCAAAGCGCCGGAGAGCGAACCGGTCAGCGGCAGTCCGGAGAAGCCGGAGCCGTCGAGGCCTGTCACAATTCCGATCAGCAGTAGGCCGAAGCCCGTCAGGAAGCTGCTGGAAGGAATGTACGATTGCACGGACGCGACGAGATCGAACAAAAATGCGGGAGCCGCAGCGCCTTCGGCAACCGACAAAATGCTTCCCGAGAAATCGGAGTTGCCGAGGAAGAAGAAGCCCGCGATCGGAATGACCGGACCCATCGCCCGAAACGCAAACACGAAGCCTTCCACCAGGTGATCGCTGATTTTGTCGAGCGCGTCCGCTTTGCCGAGCGCGATGCTTGCAAGAATCAGAAGGATGATGGCCACGCCCCCGATGAATGCCGCCCCGTCTCCGCCCTCGAAGCTGCCGAGACCCGATCCGAGCTTACTGGCAGCCATGACGATCATGATGGCGAGCATGGACAGCGGCACGGCTACCGCAAATATTTTCGACCAGCGCTGAAGAGAAGGCGCGAGCGTCTCGGTCGTTGCCGCGGCTTCCGCATAGGAAGGCTCCTGCTGCTCCGCCTTGTCCGCCGTCTTCAGAACGATCGGCTGCGGCATGCCCAAATCCCCGGCCACCGGCTCGCTGATCGATTTCTTGTTGAGCAGGTAAGCGGAGCCGATCGCCACGCCGCCCGTAATGAGCGACAGAATCATGGCTTTGTCCGCTACGGCTGCGGTGCCGATGCCGGCGCCTGTTGCGCTAAGCATCGGCGCAACCTGCATGATGTAATCGGAGGAGAGCGCCATCCCTTGTCCGGCCATCGCAATCGCCATCGCCGCGCCCATCGGCGGCAAACCCGCGCGGACGGCTGCCGGAATGAGCAGCGCCCCGATGAGTGGAACCGCGGGTGTCGGCCAGAAAAAGAGGGAGATGACGAACGTAATGCCCGCAAGGGCGAAAAATGCGATATGGCCGTTGACAATCAGCTTCTGAAGCGGCTGGATCATCCGCCGGTCCGCGCCGATATCCTTCAGCGAATTCAACAAAGCCACCATGAACGTAATAATGAGGAAAATCGTGAACAGTTCCTTGGCTGCGGTCAGGTTGGCGTTGTATACCGCCTTGAAGCCGCTGATTACGTCTCCTTTATATACCCATCCGATAATAAAGGTTCCGATCAATGTCGGAATGACCACGCCCCGCCGGAAAAACATGACCAGTATGACGCTTACCGTTACCAAAGCATACAATACATGCGACATCGTAATCATCCGCATCCCTCAACTCTCTTAAATAATTGTTTCCCGCGCAGCGTGACTGATGTCACACTATCTAACGTGAGTATAACACTAAAGAGGTTTGGTATACAATATTTTTCTTTTTATTGGTTTGTTTTTTGTTCATCCTCCCTGAAAACTGCATGATTACGTAATTTTTAGTGACATAAACTTAACACAATTGCACCAAGCACTGCTTATTAGCACAAACAGCCGCTTTTTTGCGCTCTATTCGCACCCCCCCTAACCGTGTAAGCGTTTGCACATCCTGTGAAAATATAATCTCTGTGATCTATCTCACAGGATTTATTGTACATTGTATACCACAATTCTATTTCTAGCAACCTTTATTTACAGTTAATACTAGATATCGCCCCATGGGCGCCATGGGGCACGATGGAGCTTTTCCGCAGCGGCCACGCCGGGATAAAGCTACGTTCGACGGCACAGGATAAAATTTCTCCCGGCGGACGGGACCGGTGTCAAGCAGCCGCTTTGAGACCGGTCCTTCCCTCGTCTTATTCCTCAAAATGATTTCGCTTCATGGCGAAGCGGCCGATAACGGTGACGATCCCGTATAAGAGGATAGAGAGAACCGCCAGCATCGCGATGCTGACCATGACCATATCCATCTGGAACACCTGGCCGCCGTAAATGATCAAATAACCCAGACCCGCCTTGGACGACAAGAATTCGCCCATGATGACGCCGACGAGCGTCAACCCGACGTTTACCTTCAAGGCGGCGATCAGGTTCGGAACGCTTGCGGGCAGCAGCACCATCCGCAGCATCTGAAGCTTGGTCGCGCCGAACGACTCCATGACCTTCAGCTTTGTTTTGCCGATCTCCCTGAACCCCGCCTCAATCATCATGATCGTGACGATGATCGAAATGGCGACGGCCATGCCGTATATCGAATACCGGTCGCCGAGCCAGATGTAGAAGATCGGACCGAGCGCCACCTTGGGAAGGGCGTTCAGAACGACCATGTACGGCTCCAGCACTTTCGACGCGTAAGAGGACCACCAGAAAAGAACGGCGATCGCCGTGCCGGCGGCCATGGAGACCATAAGGCCGACCATCGTTTCAACTCCCGTAATCCATGTATGCCTGAGCAGATTGCCTTCCAGCGAAAACTGCATGAACGAGGACGCCAGCGATGACGGCTTGCTCGTCAGCATCGGGTCGACCCACTGCAGGGCGGCGGCCAGCTCCCACAGCGCGAGAAACGCGGCGAGCACGGACAGCCGCGACAGCCGAACCAGCCGGGCGGCGCGTTTCTGCGCGCGAAGATAGCGGGCATACTGCACAGAGACCGGCTGCGCCGCGGGCGCGGCCGGCGCTTCTTGCGCGGCGGACGACTCCCTAACGGGCAAAGACGACATGGCCCTCCAGCTCCCTCCATATGGCGTTAAAATATTGGTTGTACCGGGCCGCCTCCCGTTTCCTCCAAGGCGACAGGCCGGTCCCTTCTTCAAAACGGATATCATATACCGTCGATATCGTACTCGGCCGCCTGGACATGACCATGACCCGGTCCGCCATGCTGATGGCCTCCGAAATATCATGGGTGACCAGGATGGCCGTTTTCCCCTGATCCTTGATGATGCCATGAATTTCGTCGGCCAGTGTCAGGCGCGTCTGATAATCCAGGGCGGAGAACGGCTCATCCAGCAGCATAATGTCCGGCTCCGTCACCAGCGTCCGGATCAGCGCCACCCGCTGGCGCATCCCGCCGGAAAGCTGGGAAGGATTGTGATGAGCGAAACCTCCCAGCCCGTAGCGTTCCAGCAGCTCCAGCGCCTTCCCCTCCGCTTTCTTGCGGTCCATCCGGCGGATTTCCGCCCCTACCGTCACATTGCCGAGCACATCCCGCCACTCGAACAGATGGTCGTGCTGCAGCATGTAACCGACCTTCGGGGAGTTGCCCGCCACCTCCCGGCCGTCAATCTCGACCCTGCCCTTCGTCGGCTTGTGCATGCCGGAGACGAGGGAGAGCAGCGTGCTTTTCCCGCAGCCGCTCGGTCCCACGACGCTGATAAACTCGCCTTGTTCGACGGTCAAATTGATATCCCGCAGCGCTTCGGTTTCCTGCATTAACGTAAAGTAGCTCAGCCCGACATCGCGCAGCTCAATTTGCGCCATACCTTCACTCCGCCTTTCCGAGGTTTTGCACGAAGCTCATATCGACGACGTCGGTCATCGCCGCCACCTTGTCCTCCGCCTTCATGACGCCGTTCTCGATCAGCACGCCCTGCAGCTTCTCGAACGCGTCGGCCGTCAGTTCCGGCTTCACCGGCCACGTGTCCTGGCTCTTATACCTCCGGACCGATTCAATGATCAGTTCCTTGGACGTCCCCTCGAAGAACGGCGCAAGCGCCTCGGCAATCTCATCATCAGAAGCGGTCTTCAGCCATTCCGCCCCTTTGGCGACGGCGTTGACGAAGCTTTGGACAATTTCCGGATTTTTCCTGATATAATCCGACGTTGCAACGTAAGATGTTTCCGGGAAAGCGCCGAACGCCTCGCCCATCGATGCCGCGAAATACGCCTTTCCCTCCTGGATCAGGGTGGAAGCGGCCGGCTCGAATAATTGAATGAAATCGCCCTGCCCGCTCGTAAAGGCTCCGGCCATGGCAGGCGCCGCGATATTTGTGACCACTTCGGCGTCCTTGACCCCTTTGAGATTCAGCGTCGAGTTCATCACCATCTGAGGGGCGCTGCCGGGGCGCCAGCCGATGACCTTCTTGCCGGACAGGCCGCTCCAGTCGAATGCATCGAGCTTCTCCCGGGAGAGCAGGAACGAGCCGTCCTTCATCGTCAGCTGGTGGAAAATTTTGAGCGTCTTGCCGCCCTTCTGGTTATAGATATAAATTGCCGTTTCGGGTCCGACCAGCGAGATGTCGGCCGTTCCCGCAATCAGGGCGGCGGCTCCCTTATCGGAGCCTTGCGCCGTATTCATGTCGATGTTCAGCCCCTCCTCCTCGAAGAAACCTTGTGACATGGCGACGTAATGCGGCGCATAAAAAATCGACCGGATCACTTCGGAGAATTTCACCGTTACAGGCTTCTTCGGTTCGGTCGCGGCGGGGTTCGCGGCCGGTTCGGCAGCCCCGTTCACAGCGTTGTTCGCGCCCGCGTCGGCGCCGGCGCCCGCCCCCATCTTGGTCGCCTTCCCGCCGCCGCAGGCGGCAACGAAACTGAGCAGCAGTACGGTCATCAACAGCGCGGCGGTCGTTCTCATTTTCCTCTTCATCATGGTTTCTCTTCCTCCCGGTTCATGCGTCTTTTTTTATTGGTACGGCTTTGAAAGACTTGGACACCAGATAGGTTTCCGCCATTTCTTTGCCGTAGCTAACCATCCCTTCGTGTCCGATCTCGCGCAGCGGCACCGCCGTCACGCGCTCCCTCAGCAGAAAAACCTCCACATCCGGCAGCGACATCTCCAGCGCATAGGCGAGAGGCAGCCCATTCTCCAGAATCTCCACGGAATGCGGATTGCCGACGATAAAATTGAGCCCCCGCTCTCTCGCAAAGCCGACGAAAGGATGATCCTCCCTGACCCGGCTGATGCTGGCGATAATCGTATCGGTCTCCGGATACAGCGCGAGCGCCGTCTCCAGATGCTCCATCGTAAATCCGGTATGCGGAAAAAAATGAAGGATATGCTCGACCGGCTTGTCCGGCGTTCCGCTGAGCAGCCTGGCCGGATTGGCCAGCGTCGCTTCCTGAAGCCCGGATTCTCCGCGAATCGCCCGCTCCGCCTCCAGCAGGCCGATATCGATATCCCGCCCCATCCATGTTTCGAGACGCTGCAGAATATCGCCCGCCGTCCGCACACCTCGGAGCGCAACCCCCTTGTGCAGCACGTTGCCCGGAATGCCGCCGAACGCAATGTCCGTCGCGAGCTTGCTGTGGCCGTGCAGGAAGGTCATGCCGGGGTGAAGCCCATGGAACGCTTCATGCATTTCGATAAGCGACAGCCCGTACAGCGGCAGATAGTCCGCGAACGGCACGCCGCCCGAGCTGGCCGCATCCGCTACCGGATGGTGTACGACCAGCAAATCCAGATTCATGCCCGACGCCAGCTCGATCATCGACTCCGTCAGCGTCATGCCGACCCCGATCCGCCTGACCGGCTTTCGCGCATCCCCGAATACGATTCCCGGAATTTCCATTACGCTTTTACCGGGAATATTCGATGTTTTCATAACGACGTAAGGATTCGTTCCCGCCGCGATTTCTTGCCAATTCATCACCATTCTTCCCCCGGATATTTGGTTCAGCGCCTCCATGACTTGTTCGACATCGGTTCCCGAACCGGAGGTTTGTCGGTTCATCGGTTTGCTCCTTTCCTTTCTGCGCCTGACTGCGTATGAGTGGACAAAAAAACCGCCAACCATGAGCATACGAGGGCCTTCATGACCCGTATGTCATAATTAGCGGTTCAAGGCTCTCCGTTCCGGAGCTCCTCATGACCTGCCGTAAAGCTTTCAGCCGCCGGCAAGATGGATCCGAATCTCTTCCTGCGGAAGGATTCAGCACCTTAATGTCGGCCGCCATGCGAAAAATCACTTTTATGTTAAGTAATTTAACACAACTTTCACCTACAGGCAAGTACCTTTAGCAAAAAAAGAACAAAACCGTCCATAATATAACGTATCAATGTAATATGCACGTTATATATATCCTTCCAGCTTCTCCTTAAAAATGATGATCGTCCCCGAAATCTCCGCTTTGGGGTCATAGTCCTTAAGAACGGCGACAACGGACAGGCCGAGCGTTTGTTCGAGCTCTTCCTTCAGCCTTTTTTTGTTCTGTTCCATCAGCAGCATATCCACGCTTGCGGTCAGGCCGCGAAACTCATCGTCCAGCGTTTTCAAGGCGGGGATTCGTTTGTGGGTGGCGAAGATATACACCTTCTCGCCCAAAATGTCGATTTTCTGCGATTTGATGCCGATGCCGAAAATGTCCTGGTTGATCGAGTTGTAAATTTTGATAATCTCCTGCTTTAAAACGCCGACCGGAAGCCGGTTGTTCACCTCGGTCCCCTCCCTTCCGCAAAGCATCCCATCCATAACCATCGCCATCGCCGCATCACATACCATTCACCGCGGCAGACCCTTTTTCCTTCGGCGCCGCTAATGGAATATCGTAAGAATCGCGATTCCCATCGCACTGACGAGAGCCAGGTACAAGCCGTTGTCCCTGAGCCCGATCTGTATGCTCGACCTCTTCACCAATCCGCTTACGAGCAGGTTGATCGGATTGACCGGACTTAGAACGGACGAGGCGGACCAGGCCAGCATAATGACGATCGCCAAAATTTCTTTCGTCGTGCCGAGCGCCGCCGGATCCATCTGGGTCGCAAACACGGTGACGAACACAACCTGATGGATGCCGACGAACGTGACGCAAACCATCGCAACGAGAATGAACAAAGCAAACCACAGAAAAGAAATTTCCGCGAGCTTCGTCATGAACAGGCCGATGCCTTCGCCGAAGCTCGTATCCCTCAGCGACTGCCCGAAAAAACCCGCGCTGATATACATCATGATTTCGTTATCCATAACCGGGACGGATTTATTCCGGTACTCGACCACATGATTTTTCAACAGGCCCCATTGTTTGGAAACCGATACCCATAGGAGCGGAAACAGAAGAGCCAGAAGACTTACAAGCACCAGCATCGACCATTGGGTAAGCGATTCGGCGGCAATCGCAACGAGCATCAAGGAGAAGATAATAACGGGCAATTGCTTCATTCTTTTTCTGTCGGCCGCCGTAATGCCCGCACCGGATTCGTCGTCCGTTTCAAGATCCCGCTTCCGGGCCCACATGCCTAACATGACATTGCCCGCAACCAGGAACAATACGGCCAAACCGAAGCCGTAGGCCATATAATCCCCGATCGACACGTTCAGGTACAGCAGCGTAACGCCGACAGCCGCATAATAAGGCGACCAAAGGATCGTCGTTGAAAAGCCGATCAGGTATGCTTTCGATAAAAAGGCGGCATTCAGCCGAAAGTCCTTGAGCAAATCGTGCACGATCCGAATGGAACCGAGGTTCAGGATGGGCCCGAGAAAAAACAGCACGCCGGTGATGCCCATAAACATTTTCCGCGGGCTGTTGCGGTAACGTTTAAGGTAAGCGAGAATCGAGTCGAAAAACCCTCCCATTTTGAATGGAATCGATAATAGGGGGACGAGCACAAGCAAAGTCAGCAAGGGAAGATTCGAGACAATCCCCTGCGCGGCCGCTTCGATCCCCTGCCCTTTCCATGCCGTCAATGCGATTCCGGAGGCAAACATGAGCACGCTGAAAATGCGGGGAACCGTCCTTGCGCGCAAGACGCTGCCCATGAAGGCAATGACGGCGCAAACCGCCAAAATAAGCTGCAGCCATTCGGAACGAACGAAATATTGGACCAAAAACAACAAGCACATGCCTAAGATAAAGTTACTTTTCATGGAGAGCTCCTCCGGACCGAAGTCGACGCACATTCGGTATATTGTATACCATTAATGGCGTTGCTATAATCGTATAAGAGAAGCTTCCCACAGTCAACGCCGTATGCAAGAGGAGAGCTTGAAGTATGACGATCAAAACCGTCACCATCCAAGCTGTAAATAACGGAAATAAAACGTTCACGGTGGCTTACGAGCCGGGAAAACCGCTGCTTGAGCTGGTGAATCGGGAGGTCGCGCATCCCCGGGCGGAAGGCATCCCGTTCCTCTGCCGTAAAGGCGCTTGCCGCAGCTGCACCGTGATGGTCAAGTCGCATCGCGAACTGTTGGACGAGCCCTCCGGCTTGGAGCGGAGGGCGCTTGCCGTCGGAAGCACCGCGATCGGGTCGGGCTACCGTCTGGCCTGCCTTTGCCGATTCCGGGAGCTCTCATCGCAGGCGGACTGAAACCGGGGTTCCAAGCACCCTCCCGTCACTCCATCATGAAGTCGCGACATCATAGATAACCCTGGCTATCAGGTCCTGCTTGTAGTTGCCGAAGTTTTCCCCGTAAATCGTTAATCCGCCGGCACGGCCGGTTTCCGATACGCCGATTCTGAATTTGATATCCGCGTTCTGCTTCAGCTTAAGATCGGATATCGTCACATTGGAGATCAGGCAGCCGTCGATAAAAGAGCCGTTGTCATTGATGCGCAGCAGCTTGATGAGCCCGTACTGGTTCAAGTGGGGCGGCCACCATTCCGGGTTGTACGTCCCTCGCTCCTTGCCGAAATCCCCCGGCGAGGTCCATACTCCCGCCTCCACGCCGTTCACGCTGAACGAAATGTCCGAAGGATAATCGTCGTTGTAGCCCGGCGCCTCCGAACCGAGCTCCATAATGAACTGAAGCTCGCTGAAATGCTGATTCTTCTTCAGATAATTCGGAATCCGGTACTCCAGAAATCCTCTCGTCAGCCAAACGATACCCGCGTTGATCCGCTGCGGATCGGCAAAATAGCGGGGATTGTCGAATTCCCCCACAATGCTGTCCTTGGTAGCCAGGCCGCAGGTCGATTCCGCATGATAATCGGAGTAATGTCCGACCCTGACCTCCACCTCATAAACGTTCGCATTTTCCGCACTCTTGTTTTTCAGATCGACGGAAAGCATGTCCTCGTTCAAATAGCATATTTTCTGGATGCCATGCCGGCCGACGGCCGTCGTAATATCGATCAGTCCGCTTTCTTCCAGCTTCTTGATATGCATCGTAATCGCACCGTTGGTGAGGCCGAGCTTCTCCGCAATCTCGTTCAGGTTGAGGCTGTCGTGCTTCGTCAGCAGCTCCAATATTTCAATCCGTATTTCGGAGCTCAATGCTTTAAAAATATTTAAGCCCGAGCGGAGTTCCTTTATATGGATCAATGATGCGCCCCCTCTCTCCAGCTGCGATTATTTTAGCTTATTATAAATCAAAACCTAAAAATTGAGAAGCACAACCTTCGTTTTCAATTTGCGACAGGCAATTGAGGCCGATTTATAAACTGAAAAACGCGAAATATGTCGATTTGTTTTAGACTAACATAAATTAAATTTTCATAGAAAACGGATTCATTTTCATATTGACAAACAAAAATCGGATATTTATTATAAAACCATAAAATATTTTAAATTTGTTTAAACTAAATGCTTTCCTAACGTTCGCCTGATCGATCTCCACCCTTTTCGGCTTCGACTCCCGACGGAGTTAAGCATACAAACCTATTTATTGAGGGGGAAAAGAAGTGAAAAAGCAACTGGTTACGGTGCTGTCTCTTCTTCTGGTGCTCACGGCAATCCTGTCGGCTTGCTCCGGCGGCAACGGCAACGGCGGCAACAGCGGCAGCCCGGACGGAGAAGCCGGGGAAAATGCCGGAACGGCAAACGGCTCGGCGACGAAGCTGCAATTCTGGACATTCAACGAGCTGCATCAAACGTTTTATGAGGAAATGGCCAAACGGTGGAACGAAGCCAATCCCGACCAACAAATCGAATTGGTCGCCAACACTTTCCCTTATGACGATATGCACAACAAGCTGTTGGTAGCGCTTCAATCCGGAACCGGCGCGCCGGATATCGCGGATATCGAGCTCAACAAGTTCCCGAACTTCCTCAAGGGAGAGCCGCAGCTTCTCCCGCTGAACGACGTTATCGATCCGGAAATTAACAATGTGGTCAAGTCGCGTCTCGACATCTACTCCAAGGACGGCCAGTATTACGGCATCGACTTTCACGTCGGCGCGGCCGTCATCTATTACAATAAGGAAATTCTCGACAAGGCCGGCGTGAACGCCGACGATATCAAGACTTGGGCGGACTATGAGGCTGCGGGCAAAAAGGTGCTTGACGCAACGGGAGTTCCGATGACCACGCTCGAAACCGCCGACTTGTGGTCCCTCTGGCCGCAGGTCTCCCAAGCGCCGGGCAACGACGACCTCCAGACGGCCGACGGACAAATCAACATCACGAGTCCTATCGTGGCGGAACCGATCAAATGGCAGCAAAACCTGCTGAAGCAGGGCATCGCGATTCCGGCGCCAGGGGGCAATCATCATACGGAAGAATACTACGGCCTTATGAACAGCGGCGGCGCCGCCTCCGTTTGGATGCCGATGTGGTACATGGGGCGCTTCACCGATTACATGCCCGACCTGAAAGGCAAAATCATCATCAAGCCGATGCCGGCATGGGAAGAGGGGCAGCCGCGGTCCGCGGGCATGGGCGGTACGGGCACGGCGGTCATGAAGACATCGAAGAATCCGGACCTGGCCAAAGCGTTCCTCGCTTTCGCCAAGCTGTCGAAAGAAGGCAACATCGAAATCTGGAAGCAGCTCGGCTTCGACCCGATCCGTTCGGACGTATGGAACGACCCGGCGCTGAGCGAGCCGAACAAATTCACCGATTATTTCGGTCCGGACATCTTCGATGTGCTGATCGAGTTGAAAGATGAAATCGAGGGAGTAAACATCAACGAGAAGACGCCGGCAATCTCCGACGCCTTCCGGACATCGGTACTCGTGCGCACGCTTCTGGACAATGAGGATGCGGACAAAGTGCTGAGCGAAACAGCCGGCCAGTTGAAATAAACGCAAGCCGAAAACCCGTCGTCGGCCCGCCCGGGCCGGCGACGCGTTATTCGCGAAAGGAGGGCCAGCGATGGCAACCAGCTCGCCTGATGCAGTCGCACGGACAGAGACGCCGAAAGCCGCCAAAACGTCGTCCGGCATTTTGTACTCGCAGAAGGCCGCCCCTTATTTTTTCGTGCTCCCTTTTCTCATCTCGTTTGCCGTATTTTTCGCGTATCCGGTCCTGTCGGCTATCAATATGAGCTTTCAGGAAGTGCTTCCCGGACAGGTCAGCTATATCGGGCTCGCCAATTATAAGGATCTTTGGAACCCTACTTTTTTCAAGGCGATCCTGAACAGCAGCAAATATACGTTCTACTCGATTCTGATCCTGATCCCCATCCCTTTGATTTTGGCCGTTTTCCTGAATTCGAAGGCGATGGTCGCCAAAAACTTTTTCCGTTCCACGCTGTTCATCCCGGCGCTGACATCCGTTGTGGTCGCGGGCACGATCTTCCGGCTGGCCTTCGGCGAGCTGGAAGGGTCGCTGATGAACTCGATCGTCACGTCGCTCGGCTTCGAGAAACAGCGCTGGCTCGGCAAGGAGAACCTGGCGATGTTTACGCTGATCACGCTGGCCGCCTGGCGCTGGATCGGCATCAACCTGCTCTATTTCATGGCGGGGCTGCAGAACATTCCGAAGGAATTGTACGAATCCGCGGCAATCGACGGCGCATCGACCTGGGATAAATTCGCCCGGATCACGGTTCCGCTGCTGAAGCCGATCACCATCTACGTGTTTACGATCAGCATCTACGGCGGTTATTCCATGTTCACGGAGAGCTACATGCTGTGGAACGGCAACCGCTCGCCGAACGACATCGGCCTGACAATCGTCGGCTACCTGTACCGCAACGGGCTGGAGCAGAACAACCTCGGCCTCGGCTCGGCCGTCGGCATCGCGCTGCTCGTCATCACGTTTCTCATTACGCTCGGACAGCTTAAATTTTTCGGCATGTTCAGGAAGGAGGAGTAGGCGATGGATTCGGCCGACAACACCAAATGGTCCTTGAGCAGGGTGCTGCTGCTCCTCCTGTTCACCGTTTTTGCCGCGTTCGCGGTGTTTCCTCTCCTCACGCTGACGATCGCTTCGTTCAAGCCGGCCCAGGAGCTGATGCGGTTCGGCCTCAACCTGAAGCTGAGTCCGGAAATATTCTCGTTCCGCAACTACACCTATCTGTTCTCGGGCGAGTCGCTCTATCTCACCTGGTACAAGAACAGCCTGATCATTACGGCGGTCTACACCGTGCTGTGCCTGCTGCTGTCCTCCATGGTCGGCTATGCGCTGGCGGTGTACAACTTCCGGTTCCGCAACGTCATTTTTGCGCTGGTGCTGATTACGATGATGGTGCCGCTTGAAATCATTATGCTGCCGCTGTATAAGCTGGCGATCGGCCTGAAGCTGATCAACAGCATGTGGGGGGTCATCCTGCCGTTCGTTGTGGCGCCGCTGCCGATCTTTTTCTTCCGCCAGTACGCGAGCGGTCTGCCGAAGGATTTTCTGGACGCCGCGCGCGTGGACGGCACGACCGAATTCGGCACTTATTTCCGGATCATGATGCCGCTCATGGCGCCGGCTTTCTCATCCATGGCGATTCTGCAGGCGCTGTTCTCCTGGAACAACTTTCTCTGGCCGCTGATCGTCCTGCGCACGACCGAGCAGCTGACGATTCCGATCGGCCTTGCGACCCTGCTGACACCGTACGGCAACAATTTCGACATGCTGATATCCGGCGCCGTCATGGCGATCGTCCCGATCCTGATCGTGTTCCTGTTCTTCCAGCGCTATTTCATCGAGGGCATGACGGCCGGCGGCGTAAAAGGTTGACTGACGAACCGATGAACTGACTGACAACACAGAAATAACAAATCCGGCTTGCGAAAGGTGATCCGATCCTATGACACTCAAGGCGAAAATGACGCTCGAAAAAGATTTTACCGTTGCCGAAATCGATAACCGCATTTACGGTTCTTTCATTGAACATCTCGGGCGGGCGGTGTACGGGGGCATTTACGAACCGGGGCATCCGAATGCGGACGAGAACGGCTTTCGGCAGGATGTGAGCAAGCTGATTCGCGACCTGCGGGTCCCGATCGTCCGCTATCCGGGCGGAAACTTCGTATCCGGCTACAACTGGGAGGACGGCGTGGGGCCGAGGGAGAACAGGCCGCGGCGGCTGGACCTGGCCTGGCGCACGACCGAAACGAACCAATTCGGCACGAATGAATTCGTCGATTGGGCCCGCGGCGTGGGGGCCGAAGTGATGATGGCCGTCAATCTCGGAACGCGGGGCATCGACGAAGCCCGCAATCTGATCGAATACTGCAACCATCCGGGCGGAACGTATTGGAGCGATCTTCGGAAACAGCACGGCTACGAGCAGCCGCACGCGATCAAAACCTGGTGCCTCGGCAACGAGATGGACGGCCCTTGGCAAATCGGGCATAAAACGGCGGAGGAATACGGCCGGCTGGCGCTGGAGACGGCGAAGGTGATGCGCTGGGTCGATCCGACGATCGAGCTGGTCTCCTGCGGCAGCTCCAATACGTCGATGCCTACTTTTCCCCAGTACGAGGCGACGTCGCTGGAGCACACTTATGAAGCCGTCGATTATGTATCGCTTCATCAGTATTACGGCAACCGGAGCGGCGACACGGCCAGCTATCTGGCGTATTCGCTCGATCTGGACCATTTCATCCGGACGATCAAATCCACTTGCGACTACATCAAAGCGAAGAAACGCAGCAAGAAGACGATCAACCTCAGCTTCGACGAATGGAACGTCTGGTTCCACTCCAACGAGGCGGACAAAAAGATCGAACCGTGGTCGGTCGCGCCTCCCCAGCTGGAGGACGTCTACACGTTCGAGGACGCGCTGCTTGTCGGCAGCATGCTGATCACGCTGCTCAAGCATGCCGACCGCGTCAAAATCGCCTGCCTTGCCCAACTCGTCAACGTGATCGCGCCGATCATGACGGTCAATGGCGGCGGGTCATGGAAGCAGACGATCTACTACCCGTACCTGCACGCTTCGGTCTATGGCAGGGGCATTGCGCTGCAGCCTGTCATTTCGTCGCCGAAATACGATTCCAAGGAATTTACGGATGTGCCTTATTTGGACAGCACAGCTGTCTATAATCCGGAGCTGGAGGAAATTACGGTATTCGCCGTTAACCGCAGCCTCGAGGAATCGCTGAGCCTGGAATGCGATATCCGCAGTTACCCGGGCTACGGCGTTATCGAACATATCGTGCTTGAGAATGAAAACCTGAAGGCCGTGAATACGCTGGAGCAGGAAGCCGTCAAGCCCCATAACGGCGGCAACGCCTCCGCCCGCGACGGCCTGTTGGAGGCCGTGCTGCCGAAGCATTCCTGGAACGTCATCCGTCTCGGCAAGAACCGGGGCTGAAGGGCCGCGGCGAAAGGAGCACCGGAACAATGGAAATCAAAGTTGTCTTCGATCCCGACCGTGTAACCGGACAGAGGGACGAGCGGATCTACGGTCATTTCATCGAGCACTTCCACAACCAGATTTACGGCGGCATCTTCAATCCGGGTTCTCCGCTCTCGGATGAACACGGCTTCCGGACGGACGTGCTTGAAGCGTGGAAGCGAATTCGTCCTCCCGTAGTCAGATGGCCGGGCGGCTGCTTCGTCTCCGCTTATCACTGGAAAGACGGTGTCGGGCCGGAAAGGCAGCCGCACTTCGATAAAGCCTGGCGGGTGGAAGACACCAACGAGTTCGGCACGGATGAATTCATAGCCCTCTGCCGCAAGCTCGGGACAGCGCCTTATATTTGTACGAACGCCGGCACCGGCACGCCGGAGGAAATGAGCGATTGGGTCGAATACTGCAACCTCCGGACGGAAGGGAAATGGGCGAAGCTGCGGATGGCGAACGGCCATGCCGAGCCGCACAACGTCACCTATTGGAGCATCGGCAATGAAAACTACCTGCCTGGCGAGATGGGCGCAAAGACGCCCGAAGAATGGGGCAGATTCGTGCGGGAATCGGCAAAAATGATGAAGCGCGTCGATCCGTCCATTGAGCTCTTCGCCGCAAGCGTCGCCGACCTGGATTGGAACATCCATTTACTTCGCGAGGCCGGCCCATTCCTGGACTGGTTGTCGATCCACGGGTATTGGGATCCGCTCTGGCAGGATAACCGCTTGTCCGATTACGAAACCTGCATGCTGTACACGACCCGAATCGAAAATCAGATCCAGAAGACGAGACATATTTTGGGCGTCATGGGTTATCTGGGCAAAATCCGGGTCGCCTTCGACGAGTGGAATTTGCGCGGCTGGCATCATCCTAACGTGAATACCGCCACGGATCCGAAGGATTACATCGGCACAAGGGACTTGAACGATCTCGACGATTCCTACACGATGGCCGATGCGCTGTTCAGCGCCTGCTTCCTCAATCTGTGCCTGAAGCACAGCGATTTGGTTGGCATGGCCAATTATGCGCCTTCGGTCAACACACGCGGCCTGATCCGGACGCATGAGAACGGCATCGTCCTTCGCCCCGCTTATCATGTGTTCGATATGTATGTGAACGGTCTCGGCGACAGGGTCATCGACAGTTGGATCGCGGGCAATCCTTCCTTCCCGGTGCGGCACGGCAAAGCTTCTGCCGACATCCCCGTGCTGGACTGCGCGGCCACCCTTGCGGGAGATTCCGGCGAGGTCCGGCTCTCGCTGATCAACCGCCACCCGGAAAAAGCCGTCAAGCTGAGGCTGCAAAGCAGGGACGGAAGGGAAGCGGTGAAATCCTGGATCTCCCTTGCCGCGGATAGCAAAGACGCCTATAACGACATAGACAATCCGGAGCGCGTCCGCCCGGTTCCGATCGACGGAGCCCTCCGGAACGGCAGGCCGGTCATCGAACTGCCGCCCCATTCCGTCAACATTATCGGGATGTGACCGCCAAGTTACAGCTTTTTAGCGAAGCTTGCGATCGAGCCAGAACGGCCCGAACGGCACGATCGATGCGGCGACGGCGAGAGCCGACATGCGAAGGGTAAGGCGACGTGCGAAAAATGCGTGCGCGATGACCAGCAAATAGAGCAAAAACAGAACGCCGTGCACCATGCCGACGACGAAGACGGCTTCATCGATGCCTGCGCCGTATTTAAGCGGCATGGCGATCAAAAGCAGAACCAGGAACGAAGCGCCTTCGAGCAGACCGACGCCGCGCACCCGTCCTACGTGGGTTTTCCACATAGTAAGATATCCTCCGCTTCCAAGTTGTCTTATTGGCCCGGTTCGTTATCATGGTCGTCCCATTTTTTCGAGTAGGCCTTGTTGGTGACCCAGAACGTGATCCAAGCAAGAATGATAGCAATAATAACCGCAGCGATCCAAACGCCCGCCGGTACTCCCATGAGCCAGCCATCCCTTCAGCCAATTTTGTCATGATGCGTTGCCCTCAACCGAGCCTAATTATAGCAAACTCATCGCCAAATTAGAAACAGCGCGAGACAAACAAACCGGCCAGTCGTCGACTGCCGGTCACGTGACGCGGACTTGCATACGGCGGCATACCGGCTTACCGCGCCGAAGTCGCCCGAATATAAGCGATCCAGCAGGCCAACCTGCGTATTCGCTCCGTTTTCTTGTGAAATTTCGCAATATCGATACGGCTAATTGCGGGGCTTTCTGTTTTTGCGGATCAAGTAGAAAATAACGGCCAACCCGGCCAATGCGATCACAGCATACGCAATGTTCGAGTAAACGTCCATAAAGGAAAGAATGTCCTCCCAATTCTCTCCCAGAGTCGCTCCCACCCACACGAGGGCGATGTTCCATACCAGCGTGCCGATCGTGGTGTAAAGAAGGAAAACCCCGAAATTCATGCCCGACATGCCGGCGGGAATGGAAATCAGGCTTCTGATCAGCGGAACCATCCGGCAGAACAGAACGGTCCAATGGCCGTACCTGTCGAACCAGGCATCCGCTTTGCGGATATCCTCCTTCTTGACCCGGAGAATATGTCCCCATCTCCCCACGATCGCTTCGAGCCGCTCCACGTGGAGCGCGCGGCCGATCCAGTACAGGATGACGGCCCCCAGCACCGAGCCCAGGGTAGCGAACACGACGACGCCGGGTACCGTCATGGCCGTCTGCGTCGTCATGAATCCGCCGAACGTCAGAACGACCTCCGAGGGAATCGGCGGAAATACATTTTCCAGCGCAATCATGATCAAAATGCCGATATAACCGTACTGCTCCATAAAATCGGTAATCCAGTTCTGCATTCCACACCCCTGAACGATTATTTTTAACGCCTTCGGCAGCGTTACGGTAAATACGGAGCCTTCTTCCAGGAGGACAGCTCCCCCGCTTATTTTCTTATGCTTCGGCGCTTTTGTAAAGCCCGCTCCCCGTTTTTATATTGCGCCGTTTTTTGTTAGAATGGGTAGTGTCAGCAACCGATCGGAGGCACTATAGTGGATTACATCGTGTTGGATATTGAATTTAACGGCCGCAAATTTGCCAGCGAGCTGCCGATGGAGGTGATCGAGATCGGCGCGGTCCGGCTGGATGCGTCCTTAAGGCAAACGGATCAATTCGAAGCGTTCGTGAAGCCGGTTTATTTCCCCAAGCTGAACAGCTTCATCAAGAAGAAAACCGGCATCCCCCAGGAGGAGATCGACCGGGCGGAAGGCTTCCCCAAGGTGATAGCCGATTTCATGGCCTGGCTGGACCGCGGGCGCCCTTTCCTGCTCCTGACCTGGGGCGGGGAGGATTTGAAGCGGATCGTCTATGACACGCGGATGCACGGAATGGACGATGCCTACTGGATGGCCGTCGACTATTTCGATTTACTGAAAGGGTATCTGCGGTACAAAAACGTCACCAATGACGTAAGCGTCGAAGGCGCTTTGCTCGATCTCGGCATCGCGAACGAGGGCTCCGCGCACCGGGCATTGGACGACGCGCAGATGACGGCTGAAATTTTCAGGAGAATCTGCAGCGGGCTGGATCTCGCGCGCGTGCAGCGGTTCAAAGACCTGTACACGAACGCCAAGGAGCGCAAGCTGGTCAAAAACGCCATTCGAGCCCTTTTGGCGCAAAAAAAATCTCCCACATGGGAGCTGCTTGCCGAGCATGTGCTCAAGGACAAGGTGCCGCTTGAGGATCCCCGGAAGCTCGCGGAGCTGCAGGCGTATTTCGCGGAGGAATTGGAGAAGGCGCTGCGGAAAAAAACGTCTGCGGCCCCGGCAGCCGCGGACTGAGCAGCTTCTAAGCGGCGCCGGCGGCAAAAGCACATCATGGCCTGGCCACGGGCTCTGGATGCGCTTTTTTGCGTAGCCTTGACGGCATCGGGGAAATCAGCGCGTCTCCACCGGATAGTCGACGACGATCACCTCGTCGATGATCCCGTCCAGCATGCGAACGAACCTCTGATGTGCCGGATGCGGGCCGTACTGCCGCAGCGCATCCCTGTTTACGAAGGTCACGCGCAAACCCAGAGTGTAACCGCGGATATTTTCGGTTTCCTCCGTCACATTGATGCCCGCCGTCAAATCGACGATGCCGGGAATGTCGCGCGGGAACGACCGCAGCGTCTCCAGCAGCTCTTTTTCCTTCTGCGACTCCAGCTTGCCTTTGAATTTAAACGATACGAGATGTTCGAACATCGGTTTTACAGCCTCCCTGTGGGTAATCTATTTATTGCGGGAATCGACGCTATACTCATCATTATCCGCCTCCGCCCCGTCTTCGGCAAGTCTGGCCGGCGCTGCATGACGGCGGTTGAACCGCGCTTAGGAAAAATTGTTTGCTAATAAAAAAGATGGTTCTCTATTATAGGAGCGTTCCCCGACCTGCCGACCGCTTAACGAATATGCTTCCCTATTAAGGAAACCAATTTCTCTATTAGGGAACATCATGCGCTACAGACATCCAAATGGGTTATACGACAAAAAATAGCGAACCAACTTCACTATTTGCGCACAATGCTCCTTATCCACCCCCATGCCCTTGGCTGCTGCAACCGATTCGCTCCAGGCAATGAAATCAACCCGTCTTATTTGATCTTATCGTACCTGATAAAAAAGCCACGCGTTAAGGAACTCTGTCAGCCCCTTCGCATGACAAATGTCATCTTATATGTCGGTTGCACGTTGCGGCACCCGCCCGCCCGATTACCATTCGTGCCGAACCAAATGCTCCACAATCGAGCGAAGCTCGCCGTCGTGTTCGGGCAAGTCCTCCGTATCGCCCTTGATCTTGATTTTCGTAATATCGAGAAGATACGGCTCTCCGCCGTCCACCGACTTGAAAATAAGCTCTTTCTCGTTCTCCAGCTTCACGTCGTAACCGAGCTGCCGAAACGAACGGACGAAATCGGAGATGCCGGGCTGCTTGCCGTCGGGGAGCAGGATGAGCGCCCGCAGCTCCTTGCTTCGGCCGGCTTTCAGCACCTTAAAGTAAAATACACACTCCTTCATTGGGCTTCCCTCCTAAAGAAAGTATACCCGGTTGCCCAGGACACCATTGTGACAAGCGTCACGATGTCCATGCAAATCAAAAACCTCCCTTTGTGTTGTTGTTTACGAACTGGGAACGCGGGAGCCTGCCTTCACCTGAGCGGGGAACTCCATATCATCATTTGCAAAACCATCGCATCGCGGAAAACGGCGGGATCATATCCGGTCGTTTCCCTCACTTTGTCGAGCCGGTACAGCAGCGTGTTGCGGTGAATGCCCAATCGGGTTGCCGTTTCGGCGACATTGAGACTGCATGCAAAGAAGCATTCGAGCGTTTCCTCCAGCTTCGCATTCCAGTGAGGCCGCAATTTCCCGACAAGCCGTTCCCGGTGTTCGGCCGGGATGAAGCGCACGAGCGCCTGCCCTTCCACCTCGTCAAAATAAACAATCGGCTCGTTCGTGGAACCGGCGCAGCTTAAGGCGGACTCCCCTTCCGCATAGCTGCGGCGTATGTCGGTCCGCAGCCCGGTGGAACTTCCGACTCCGACGAGAAACGACCCGGTTTCCGCTTGCAGCAGCTGCTTGAGCTTCTTAAGCTTTGCGTTGACCCGCTCTTCAGCCGCCTCGGAGAACAATAGCAGCAAACGCTGGGGCCGATGCAGGCTAATCAGGTCACGATTGCTCTCCAGGAGCCGGCGGACTTTTATCACCAAGCTTTCCTCCGTCCTTTTGCGGATGGAATCCGTAAACCGTACAACAGCCATTTGATAAGGAGGCCTAAATGGAACGCGAATGGCTTCAAGTCCGGCATCGACCGATTGGAAGTCGATAGAACCCGATTGTTTCAGAAGCTCCCCGACAATGAGATCGCACGTCATCTGCTTCCATTCATCCTGCAGCTTGGCGTAATGATGGCGGATAAGGAGCTCGGCGGTCATGTTAACCAGTTGGCCGAACGGCTCCACCTCCTCCGGGGTGCCGGTTATGCCGATCGCTCCGACGACTTGCCGATCGTAACGGATCGGCATATTGACGCCGGCCTGGGCGCCGCGCCATTTCGGCAAATCGGCTTGATGGATGATGACGATTCGTTCCCGCTTGATGGCCGCTGCGGCCGCCTCATGATATTCACCGACACGTTCCGTGTCGCCGCTTGCGATAATCGTACCGTTAACGTCGATGATATTGATATTGCGGTGTAAACGCCTCATCGTTTCCGTTACGATCTCGTCCGCCAATTGCTTGGTGAGCATCTTAACCCTCCTATCTGATGGTGTACATTATATACTAAAACTAACTTATAAATAGGTAAATAATTAGTCATTTCATACAAAGATTTTGAAGCTTCCGATCCGGTAAAATGGAAGGGATAAGAACTGCCGTCACCGCGGTAAAAGGGGGATTTCCCATGAAATTCGTCATTGCACCCGACTCTTTCAAAGGCAGCCTGACCGCCGCTCAAGTCGGCGCGGTGATTGTCCGCGCCATACGGAAGGAACTGCCGGAAGCGGAAGCGACGGTCGTCCCCATGGCGGACGGCGGAGAAGGAACCGTCGCCGCGCTCGTTCAGGCAACGGGCGGCACATTGATCGAGCATCAAGTTTCGGGCCCGGAAGGCGAGCCGCGAACCGCCTGCTACGGGGAAATCGGCGGAGGGAAAACCCTGTCCGCCGTGCTGGAGGCGGCCAGCATATTCGGGCTGCCGCTCCTTCCGCCGGAGCGCCGGAACCCCTTGCAAACGACATCGCGCGGGTTGGGCGAGCTGATGCGCGCTCTGCTCGACAAGGGCTGCAGGCAGTTCATCGTCGGGCTCGGCGGAAGCTCGACCAATGACGGCGGAATCGGAATGCTGTCCGCCCTGGGCGCGCGCTTCACGGATGGAGCCGGCAAGCCGCTCGAAGGGTTCGGCCGGGATTTGACGAAGCTCAGGTATGTCGATTTGGCCGGTCTTGACCCCAGGTTGAAGGACAGCCGGATTACCGTTGCTTGCGATGTGACCAATCCGCTGCTTGGGCCGCAGGGCGCATCCCATATTTTCGGCCCGCAGAAAGGCGCTTCTCCCGAGCAAGTCGCGCTGCTCGACGAAAGCATGGCGCGCTATGCCGTATTAATGGAAGCGGCCTTGTCCCTTCGGCTCCGTGAACGGCAGGGAGCCGGGGCGGCCGGCGGCCTCGGCTTTGCGTTTATGGCGATCGGGGCCGATATGGTGCCCGGCGCCCAGGTCGTGGAGCAGCTGACCGGCTTGAAGCAGCAGATCGCCCAAGCGGACTGGGTCATTACCGGGGAAGGACGGAGCGATGAACAGACCGTCTTCGGCAAGCTGCCCTGGTACGTCGCCCAATGGGCCAATGAAGCCGGCAAGCCGGCGATTCTGATCTCCGGCAGCCTCGGGGCGGACATCGAAGCGTTGTACGATCGCTTCGCCGCCTGCTTTTCCACCGTGCCGCGGCCGTCCACGCTCGAAGCCTGCATGGAAGAGGCGGAACGCAATTTGGAGCAGTGCGCGCGGAATGTAATCCGCATGATTGCAAGGTCACAAGGTTAAACGCAGCAAACGGCAAGACACCTTTTTCCGAAAGCTTCTTATACCGACTGAAAGACGAAGGGCTTTCCCGCCGGCCATCGAGGATGACCTTGCAGGAAAGCCCTATTTCACACACGCTCCAATAAATGATCCGACGTTAAATACGCCAGGGCGAAAATCATTTCGGTCGGATTATAGGACGGCTGGGAGACGAATTGGCCGCCACCGACCGCATACAGTCCTTTGCATTCATGAACCTCACCGTACGGATTCGTAACCGAGTTGTTCGGGTCCAGTCCCATACGGTGCGTCCCGACGTCATGCACGGTCACATGATAATTCGGGGTCGGCGAGTCCTCCCACCATTCGAGCATGCCCATTTCCTTCGCGATCTCCCGCTTGATCCTCATGAAGTACTCCACCGATTTCGCATCGTAATCCGTCCATTCGTGGGTGATGCGCAACGCCGGTTGGCCGAACGGATCCTTCACGGCCGGATCCAGATCCACGTAATATGAATGGGTTGGCAGTGTGGAATGCTGCGAATACATCCGGAACAGGCGCCGGAAGTTTTGACTCATCCAATCCTTGAAGCCTTTTCCCCATTTCGGCACATGCGGCGGCAAGCCGTGGATCGTCTCAATCGGCTGAAAATCTCCCGTCCATGTGTTGATCGGAGATCCCCACAGCACACCTTCGTCATTGTCCGGAATGAGCTCGGACGTATAATCGTCGATAATGGAGCCTCCCTGCAGCGAGCCCATAAAGGAATTTGTAACTTCCGGCAGCACTCCGTTGAACCATCCGTAGTTATGCAGAATCAGATGCTTGCCGACATGGCCGTTTCCGTTGATGCCCGAATTGAGCAGCAGCCTTGCGTTCTCCAACGCATAGCAGGCAAGGATCACGACCTCCGCTTCCAAATCGACGATCCTGCCGTCGGCATCGTAATAGGAAACGCCTTTTACCCGGCCGTCCGCCTGCTTGTTGACCCGGAACACCCGGCTGAACGGCCGGATTTCCAGATTGCCCGTCTCCTCAACGGCCGCTTTGATGAGATCGTGGGTCGACAGCTTGGATCCGATATGGCAAGGGAAGCCGTGGCAAAAGCCGCAGTTGGTGCACGCCTTCCTTCCTTTATAATCCTTGGTCGCAATCGCGGTCGGCGTCGGAAAAGGGTGATACCCGAGCCGTTTCGCCGTATCGCAAAACAATTCATCGACCGCTCCCCGCTGGATCGGCGGCATCGGATAATCCCGGGTGCGCGGGGCTTCGAACGGATTGCCGCCTTCCAGCGTCGTATCGTTCACGTTGCCGGCTTGGCCGGCCACGCCCAGCTCCCATTCCACCCGGTCGAAGTAAGGCTCCATCAACCGGTAGTCGATCGGCCAATCCTCCAGCGTCGTATATTCGGGCAGCGCCGATTCCGAGAAACGTTCGACGATCGTGCTTTTCATTTTGAAGTCGGCCTCCCGGAACCGGAATGCCGCTCCGCCCCAATTGAGCGTGCCGCCCCCCGTCCCCATCGAAGGCGGAATCTGGAACGGATTTCCTAAACCGAGCGTGTTGGAGGCCCAAGGAAGCACCTCCGCCTTTGTTTTCTCGTTCGGCCGCCACGTAATCGGATCCGACTTCATATGCGGGACGATTGCACTGCGGCAATAATAGCGGATTTCATCGAACTTGCCGAGGAAATCGGACTGCCGGTAGAAGGCTCCCTTCTCAAGCGCGACCACTTTCCGCCCGCCGCGGGCCAGCTCCGTCGCGATGACGCCGCCTGCCGCCCCCAGGCCGACGACGATCGCATCAACCTGTGCGCTCATGACCTATTCACTTCCTTCTCCGCTTCCTTATGCCGGTTCAAAAGATCGGTCACCGATAAAATCTCGATTTGCCTGCTGTCGTAACCGAGCCTCATCTGCTCGCCCGTATAACCCCATTGCGCACCAGGGAATCCGAGCATCCGCCACCCGACGAAATCCCGGTTGCCGCCGTATTTCGGATCGCCGAACGTCCCCTCGATCGTATGCTCATGAATCACCTCGAAGAACACCCTCATGTTGTCCGAATCTTCTCCGACCTGCATGTGCTCGATGCTGCGCAGCAGACCATCCTGTTGCTCCGCCGCAAGCCGCACATAGTCGGCTCCGTAATACCGGTTGGCCAAACGGTTGAAATCATGCAGCCGCTGCCGGTAATAGTTCTGAAGATGACTGAAATAACCCGCCAGCGCATGGTCGATATAAATGCAGGCCTTCGCCTCTATGGCTCCCGGACTGCCCGGTTCACTCGGGATGAGGCGGCCGCAGATCGCTTGAACCAAGCCCATTTCCTCTTCATTAAAGAACATATTGGACATAAGCGGCTTCCTCCCGGTTTACGAGCTGCGCAGCGTGAGCGCTTTGAATTGCTTTACATTTTCCGTAATAGCGACTTCCACCGGCAATCGTTCCATACTGGAAGCCCCATAGAAGCCCGCGAGCCCGTTCGTTTTTTCCAACACGTATTTGACGTCGTCGAGGTCGGCGATCGGACCGCCGTGGCAGATGACGAGCACATCCGGATTCACTTCCTTCGCGGCGTCGCACATCGCTTGCACGGCACCGACCGCATCGTCCATGGACATCGTGCTTTTCGCCCCGATATAGCCCTTGAGCGTCGTGCCGACGTGTGCGACGATGATATCCGCTCCGGCTTCCGCCATCGCGCGCGCCTCCTCTTCATTAAACACATAGGGAGTCGTAAGCAGGTCCATTTCACTCGCAATTCGGACCATTTCCACCTCGCGGTAGTAGCCCATGCCGGTCTCCTCCATGTTTTGGCGCAAGCGCCCTTCATAAAGCCCTACCGTAGGAAAATTCTGAACGCCTTTGAAGCCGTATTCATTTTTCAGCTTATCCAGAAACTGCGGCATCGGCCTGAACGGATCGGTCGCGCACACGCCGGCCAGCACCGGAGCCTGCTTCACGACCGGAATGACCTCGCCCGCCATCTCCATGACGATCGCATTGGCATCGCCGTACGGCATCAAGCCGGAGATGGAGCCGCGGCCCGCCATCCGGAAACGTCCCGAGTTATAAATGATAATGATGTC
Source organism: uncultured Paenibacillus sp. (assembly GCF_963515335.1). Lineage (NCBI taxonomy): Bacteria > Bacillati > Bacillota > Bacilli > Caryophanales > Paenibacillaceae > Paenibacillus > uncultured Paenibacillus sp. The sequence continues at coordinate 36,462 of NZ_CAUPYC010000029.1, forward strand.
CGCGCCGCCGGCTTCCTCGCACACCGCCGAAATGCCTGTTCCCGCCCCTGCGCCGATAATCGGTATTCCTCTGCTGACCTGATCTCTGAACCGGTCCATCATTTCCTTTTTACTCATTCGTTAACACCCCAGTCGGTTGATTAATGCATGCATGCGATCGGCAGCCGCTTCGGCAAAATGAGGATCGTTAATATCCGTATCCATCGCAATAAGCCGGATGTGAGGCTTCAACGAATTCGTAAGGCTCTCAAACAATGCCCGATCGGCTTCCGGATCATAAAAAACCTCATTTTGCAGGGCAATGGATGAAACCCCTTTGAGCGGCACAAAAACCGTAACCGGCCCTTTTGCTTGATTCAGCTTCTCGCCGACAATTCTGCCCAATTGTTCGCACTCCCGTTTGGAGGTGCGCATTAAAGTCACATTCGGATTATGCTTATACAGGGTTCTGCCCTTAAATTTGGCCGGGATCGTATCGAGCGGGCCGAAGTTAACCATATCCATCGCGCCTAACGATACGACTTGGGGAATCCCTTGCTCGCCTGCCGTTTCTAGTCTGTGCTTGCCGGCCGACAGCAGGCCGCCGACCAGCTCATCCGCAAGCTCCGTTGTCGTCAAATCCAATACCCCGCTGAAAAAGCCGTCCCGCATCAAGCCTTCCATCGCGCGGCCGCCCGACCCGTTCGCATGAAATACGACGACCTCATATCCCAATTGCTCCAACCGGGCGCGGGCGTGCGTCACGCACGGCGTCGTCACGCCGAACATGGTAACCGCCACAAGAGGCTTGCCTCGCCCCGGGTTGTTCCGCAAACCGTCCGCCGCCCGGGCCATGCCGGTAATAGATGCCGCGGCGTTGGTCAGAATCCGCTCCGATATCGAGTTAATGCCCGCAATGTCAACAATCGGGTACATCATCGTAATGTCGGATTGACCCACATAAGCGCTCGTATCTCCCGAAGCGATCGTCGAAACCATGAGCTTCGGCACGCCGATCGGCAGCGAGCGCATCGCATATGTCGCGATGGAGGAACCGCCCGAGCCGCCCAAAGCCAGAATGCCGTGAAGCTTGCCTTCGCTGTGAAGCTTGCGGACAAGCGCCGCGGCTCCCTGTGACATTCGTTCAATGGCAAAGCCGCGGTCCTTTTTCTCGATCAGGGCTTGTAATTCGGTACCGGCCGCCTCGGCAACCTGCTCTCTGGGAATATCCGCCTGAATTTGCGGGATATCCATGACGCCGACGTCCATCGTAATGACGTGACACCCCTCAGCCGCGATGAGATTTCTGACGTACTCGTATTCCTTTCCCTTCGTATCCAACGTCCCTACCAGAACGACCGTTACCATGCGGCTGCCTCCATGACGGATTGGAATTAACGCGCCGGAGACTGCTCGGCGGGAACGATACGGCAATCCGGCAGCTTCCGCAATTCCCGTTCCGAGCCGGCCGGCGAGTAGACGACAAAAACGCGCATGGGGTCTTTACCCGTATTCACGGTATAGTGGTATCTGCTTTCCGGCACATAAATCGTGCACCCGGCGGTTACGGTCGAGACGATCGGATTGCCGTCCTCGTCCTCCACCATCTGCTCGCCTTCACCGGCCAGCACATAAATGATTTCCTCCGCTCCGGGATGGTTGTGGCGGTCATGGCCGCCGCCCGGCAGCATCTCCACTATGCCTGCGCTAAAGCCGGAAGCTCCGTTCACCTCGGGTGAGCAAGTCACCTTGAAACTTCCCCAATCGAACGTCATCGTTTCTACATCCTTCGGTTCCACAAAAAAATTACGGTTGCCCATCGCTTCAGTTCCCCTCTACCCGATCGATCAGCGGTTTGAGATATTCATAGGCTTGGCGGGCCACGAGGTCGGGCTCAATGTCGCGGCGGTCGAAGCCGATTTCCATTGCAAGCCAGCCGTCGTAATGGATATCCTTCAAAGCTTGGATAACGCCCACAAAATCTCCGCGTCCCTGGCCCGGCGCCAGACGGTCGTTATCCGAAATGTGCAGATGGTGCAGATCCTTGCCCATCGCGTAAATATAATCCGTCGACGGCTCTTTGCGGTAAAGGGCATGGAACGTGTCGAACATCACCTTGACGTTCGGCTTATTCACTTCCCGCATCATATTAAGCGCATCGTCGCAGCGGTCGACGATGTTGCTGTCGTGCGACGTCGGCTCGATTACCAGCGTGACGCCGTGATTCGCCGCCGCGTCGGCAATCTCGGACAGCGCTTCGACGCTCCATGCCCACGCTTGCTCAAGGCTCGTTCCGAACACCTGCCAGCCGGGAATGTACAGAATCGTTTTGCAGCCCCATTCCTCGCACAATTGCGCGATGTCCTTCATATGTTCGATCGTATGGCTCCTTTCCTCCGGAATCGGAGAAGCGACGTTATGTCCCGGCCCGCCGCTAAGCGCAGGCAGCATGCTCGATACTTCCATGCCGTAATGATCCAGAATCTTCTTCGTTTCTTTTCTTCTCTCCTTCGAGAGGGTGGGCGGATACGCGTGGGGGCTTGCGCAGCCGATCTCGATTCCCTGGTAACCGATTCTGGACAGACGCTTGATCACTTCTTCCAGCGGATAGGCCGGCAGCCATACCGGAAAACTCGCATAAGGCCACGTGTTGAACGATAATTTCATTGCCATGGTCAGTTCCTCCAGTCAAATCGTTAATTTAAGAGTCCGAAGCCCGATTTACAAAAATCACTTGAAGGTCGTGCCTTTGAATTGAGCGGCCGTGTCCTTTGTTACCGTAGGCGTTTCCAGCTTGACGAATTCAGGCAGCTGTTCGCCGGCGATCGCTTTGGCGGCCGCAATGATGCCCATCGGCGAAACAACCGGGTATACCGTCGTGGATTCGAATGCGCCTGCCGCTACCCAATCAAGGGCGGATTCCTGTCCGTCGATGCTGACGATCTTGATCTCATCCTCGCGTCCGGCCGCGCGGATCGCTTGCAGCGCGCCTTCCGACATCATGTCGGCGTGGGTAAAGACGGCGTCGATTTCACCGCTGGGGAAGCGCTGCAGAAGATCTTCCATCACTTTCAGCGCGGTAGCCTGATCGTAGTTCGCATACTGGCTTGCGATGACTTTGATTTCCGTGCCCTCGATGGCATTCACCAAGCCCTGGTGCCGGTCGATGGTGGGAGACGCCGAAGCGCTGCCCTGCAGCTCAATGACGTTGCCTTTGCCGCCCATCACTTCCACCAGCGATCCGCCTGCATTTGTGCCCAGGTCGATATCGTTGCCTTTGATGGTGGTCGTCACAGGCGTGTTGACGGTACGGTCGACGGAGATGACCTTGATGCCGGCATCCATCGCTTTCTTCACGACCGGCGCAAGCGCATCCTTCTCGACGGCATTAATAATAAGAACGTCAATGCCTTTAGAAATGAAATCGTCGACTACGCTCGTTTGAATGACCGGATCGTTCTGTCCGTCACCGACAAGCAGCTCGATGTTCGGGAAATACTTTTTGGCGTGCTCTTCCGTTTGCGCTTTAAGGGCCACCCCGTAACCGAACGTCAGCGAAGCAACGGCAAAACCGACTTTGCCTTCATAGGAAGCGGGGTCTTTCCCCAAAGCCAGCGCCTGCTTGCACTCGTCCCCGCAATAGGGACCGTAATCGATCTTAATCGGCGCCTCGGCGGAAGCTGCGTTGCCGGTTCCTCCTGCGTTCGCCGCTCCGCCAGCCGATGCCGTGTCGTCGGCCGAGGTATTATCGGACGCAGGGCTGTTCGCCGCGTTGTTTCCGCAGGCAGCCACAAACACTAACAACAACACCAGTGAAACAGCAACCATCATTTTCGAACGGTTCACGTTTTTCACGCTTTTAACCCTCCCGGTTTCTTTTTTTCAATCGTGTTACAAATGCGCCTGTTGCGGCTCGTATTTGCATCGCATCCCCCTTTTCATACCGGACCCTTTACAGGCTCGACCACTGCTGCTTCATTCTGTCCTTCAAACCCGGGGTCGTGAACAATACCGCGATAATGATGATGAGTCCTTTTGCAATCTGCTGATTGAACGGAGAAACTCCAAGCAGATTCAGGAGATTGGCTACCATGGCCAGCAGACAGACGCCGGCGACCGTTCCGGCCACGCTTCCCCGTCCGCCCATCAGGCTCGTGCCGCCGATGACGACGGCCGCGATGCTGTCAAGCATAATGAAGCCGCCGGCGGTCGGATGCCCGACAAACAGTCTCGATGTCGTAATGATGCCCGCAATTGCAGCGCACAGGCCGCTGACGACATAGACCAGAATCAGGACGCGCGTCGTCTTCACACCCGAGAGGCGGGCGGCCTCCAGGCTACCGCCGATGCCGTAAACGAATCTGCCGAAGGGCAAATATTTCAGGATGACACCGGCAATCACGGCGCTGGCGGCGAAAATCCAGACCGGCCCGGGTATGCCCAGAAAGGAGCCGTTGCCGAGAAAAGCGAGCAGCTTGCTGTCCAGCGCGAACGATTGGGGCGTTCCGTTCGACAGCAGCAAGGCCAGACCGGCGCCGGCCGCCATTACGGCCAGAGTCATGATGAACGGCTGTATGCCGAAAAACGTGCTTCCTACGCCGTTGATGAGACCCATAACGACGCCGATGAGCAATACGATCAGGATCGTAACTCCGATCGGGACTCCGCTCTGGATCAGCATGGCGAACGATACGCCCACCACGGCGAGAATCGAGCCGACCGACAGATCGATCCCGCTCGTCAGCACGACGAACGTCATGCCGATTGCGACAACGCCTGTAATGGAAGCCTGCCGCGCCACATTAACGATGTTCTGAAGGTTGAAAAACTCCGGTACCCAGACGATCGTAAAGATCAACAATAACGCGAACAGAATGGATGGCACTTTGTAGTTGACGAGAAATGGCGGCACATACCGGCCCACTCCGGCCAGGACGGGTTTGGCAAGCATCGTGTCGTTATTGATTTCGCTTTTCAATGGACGACCCTCCTACTGCGTATTTCATGATCAGCTCTTCCGTAGCGGACTCGCGATCCAACTCGCCGGTAATTCTCCCTTTGCTCATGACGAGAATCCGGTGACTGTTTTCCAAAATTTCCGGCAATTCCGACGAGATGAGAATAATGCCCATGCCCTGCCTGCACAAATCGCGCACGACGCTGTAGATTTGAGCCTTGCTGCCGACATCGATGCCTCTTGTCGGTTCGTCCAGCAGCAGAATGCCGACCCCGGTTTCCAGCCATTTCGCAAGCACGACCTTCTGCTGATTGCCGCCGGACAGGCTGCCGACCGGCACGCCGAGGTGCGCCAGCTTGATTTTGAGCGAGTCGACGAAACCGCTTGCCGTGCTTTTTTCTTTCCCGTGATGAATCCATTTGATCTTCTTGTTGGCCATAAACATGTTGTGGGAGGCTGACAGATTTTTGAATAGCCCCTGGTTGCCCCGATCCTCCGGAACGAGCCCGATCCCGTTGCGAACCGCCGCGCTGGGAGAACGGATATCCGCTTTATTGCCCCGGATATAGACGGCCCCGGTATCGATCGGATCGGCTCCGAATATGGCCCGGACCAGCTCGGTTCTGCCCGAGCCGCGCAACCCGGCAATGCCCAGCACTTCCCCTGCGTGCAGCGATAAACGAATATCCGAGAGTACGCCTTTCCTCGACAGATTCTCGACCCTCAACAGCTCCGGGCTTGAATCCGTTTGAATCTTGTCCGGCGGTGCGGCCGAAATATGACGCCCGACCATTTTGCCGACCAAATCGTCCGGATTCGTATCGCCGATGCTCCCATCATCCATCTGGTGCCCATCCTTCAAGACGAGGTACCGGTCCGCCAGACCGAAAATTTCATCCAGCCGGTGGGAAATGAAGATGACCGCAACACCGCGATCTCTCAGCCTTCTTACGATTTCCAGCAGACGCTCGACGTCATTGCCACCCAGGACCGCGGTCGGTTCGTCCAGAATCATGACCCGCGCATTCCGGTGCAGCGCCTTGGCGATTTCCAGCATTTGCTTCTCGGCGATGCTGAGCCGGCTGACCGGCTGATCCACCTTCAAATAAACGCCGAAATCCTCCAGAAATTGCTTCGCGTCACTGTGCATTTTCTTCCAGTTAATCAAGCCTTTCACTTGTTGGTGCCTGCTGAAGAACAGGTTTTCGGCGACCGAAAGATGCGCGAAAAGGTTCAGCTCCTGGTACACCGTCACGATCTCGCTTTGCTCCGCATCATGCGGCGTTTGAAACACGACCTTATCCCCTTGGATGAGGATATCGCCCGAGTCCGCCGTAATGGCCCCGGATAAAATTTTAATCAGCGTCGACTTGCCCGCTCCGTTCTCCCCGACAAGCGCAAGCACCTCGCCCGGATTGACGGTCAGATTAATGCCGTTTAATACCTTGATGCCGTTGTAGCTCTTGGTGATATTGCGCATTTCCAGCAGCGGAGCGCTCTGGGCGGCACGAACAGGTTCTCCCATGTCTCTCGATCACCTCTCACCGGCAATATTTCGTACGGACGCGATGCGGCTGATGACGTCATGTCCGTAAATGATTTCTTCGGCGGCCAGCACGCCCGCCCCGATCAAGCCGGCATTCTCCCCGAGGGAGAGATGCTGGATCGACAGGCTGCGCGTCGCGAGCGGCAGCGAATGCTGATAAATCGATTGGCGGATGGAAGCAAGCAGCACATCGCCGACTCCGGAAACGGCACCGCCGATATAAACCAGAGAAGGGTTAAAGAAATTAACAAGGCCTGCCAGCACATCGCCGATCACGTTCCCGCACTCCCGCATCAGTTCAACCGCCACGGGATCCGATTCCACGACGGCTTTGCGCACATCGGATAACGTCAGCTTGTTTTTCTCTTCCAGCAACCGCATCAGAAACTCGCTTTGGCCGCTGCGGGCCAATTGCTCCGCCCGCGCCGCGATTGCCCTGCCGCCTGCCTGCGCTTCCAGACAGCCGCGGTTGCCGCAATAGCAAAGCTTGTCATGTCCGATGTTGATATGGCCGATACCGCCGGCGTATTCGGTTGATCCCCGGTACAGCCGGCCGTTGCAAATGACGCTCGCGCCGATGCCGTTGCCGATCTTCACGAAGATGATATTGGCGTGATCCGAATCGGCGTTGACCGTTTGCTCCGCCAAGGCCATCGTGTGCACATTGTTATCCACGAAGCACGGGCAATCGAAGTGTTGGCTCCAAAATTGACTGACCTGATAGTTTTCCCATCCGGGCATGATGGCCAGCGAAGTCGTAATTCCTGCGCTGTACCTGACCGGGCCGGGCACGCCCATGCCGATGCCCTTGATCTGATGCTTTGTGATGCCGAGCTGATCCATGAGGTTGAAGACGATCGCTTTGACTTTCTCGAGAACTGCCGAGGGACCTAAACTTACATCGATATCTTTCGAAGATTCTGAGGTGAGAATTTTGCTGTTCAAGTCTGCAATACCGACTCTTACATGCGTGGATTCCAGGTCTATGGCGACGACGAAGCCCAATTCGGCGTTGAAGGTGAGGAGGATCGGCTTGCGGCCTCCTGTCGAAGGCCCCCTTTCCGCTTCCGCCAACAGCTCACTGCGAAGCAGAAACTCCGTATGCTCATTCACCGTCGCCAGGCTGTAGCTTGTCATTTTAACCAAATCGGCCTTTGATAACGGCTTATGGCTGCGCCTGATGACCTTCAAGATAGCGGTCGTTATCGGAGACATTTCCACAAGATAATCACTCCCCGTCAAAATGTAAGCGCTATCTTTTATTCTTGCTTTTTATCATAAATTCAAAACTTTTCACAATCAATATAAAAAAGTCGGCAATTATTTTATAAAACTTGCTTTACCGGGAAATAAGTTTTTCGGCAACCCAAATTGCGTTATACTCTGTTCAAAGGATGTGATCGCTATGCGGACCAAATTGGTTCTAACACAGTCCGGTCGAACTGTACGCATACAGTATAAAAAGGCGATTCGAGCTCGCGATACTTCAGAAACTGGTGTTATGGCTGTGCCTCCTGAAAAGGCGGGTCTCTCAAGAGAGTTTATAGATCAAGAAATGGGGCATTTTATTGATCGGTCCCGTAACAACGAACTCAAGCGATAACTTTCCACAATTACATGTGAAAAAGCAGCCACTCAAGTAGATAGGTTAAATCTACTCGAGGGCTGCTTTTTTGTCGTCACGTATTGCTCTATTAAAGCTCCACGACCAGCAAACCCCAGATATGCGTGACCGGTACCGTGAGGACCAGCGTGTTACCCCGAGGACCGTCCTCATAGACCGCTTCGAGCTCCGTCGGCCTGCCTATCTCGGTATCCGGACTTGCCAGGAATACCGATTTCGCCTCGCGTTCCATCAGAATCCGCACCTTGACCTCCGACTGGGCGCGCGGCCGATTTTTCCCCTGATTCCAGTAATCCTCGGAGTTGTTCGTGAAATTAATGAAGCTGACCAGCTTATATTTCTCGTTCTCCCGTACGACCGTCCACACCTTGCCCGGCTCCCCGTAAGCGGAAAAAGGCACGCCCTCGAATACATACTCCAGGTTGTCGCCTTCGACATGGGTCATGGACACATCGCGCAGCGTCGGCTCGTACAGCACATGCAGATAGCGGACCATAAAGTCGTAATAATTGCGGATTTCCCGCATAAACGTCTCGCCCGCCACGGAATAGTCGACGTAATAGCCCTGCGTGAGCACGCCCCCGTTCTCCCCTAACAGAAGATGATAGGCGCCATGCGAGAAAATAACGGCAGACAGCAGCAGGGCGGATACGTGCGCTTGTCGATGTTCTCTTCGGTTTCCAGACGGAACGGGACCAGGTAGGCCGCCAGGATGACCGGCTTTCCTCCGCCGTGCCGCTGCGCCCATGCAATGATTTCCCGGATGTGATGGTAGCGCTCGTACGGCTTCCACACCTCGACGTAGATGGCATCCTGCGCGGCCGCGCCGACCGTGTCGACAGGCCAATTGCCGACATTGTTGAAAATGAGGCAGACGTCGTCCTTGCTTTGCTCCAGCTCGCGGCGGGTGTTGTTGATCAACGCGGGAAACTGTTCGTCCAGACGCTCCAGCTTCGGCTCGCCGCCGAGCCTGGAAAAGCCCGTTTTCGGATAACCGTACGTATCCATGTGAATGCCGTCAAAACCGACCTGTTCGACCGCCTTCCTGTACTCGCCTATACTGTGGTGGTGCCACGGGGACTGCTCGCTTATATTCATGATGCAGAAAATATCGGTCAATGACTCCCACTTAACTATCGTTTGAAGTGGGAGCTTGTGACTACCCGATCGTGCAGCGTC
>NZ_CAUPYC010000030.1:0-45324 GCF_963515335.1 uncultured Paenibacillus sp.
TCCTTTCGGTAAAGAGAGGGCAGCCGGTCTCCCCAATACCCTCCGCTTCCGTTCACCCTATTTGTTCTCCATTTCTTTGAGCTTCTTGTCCAGCGCTTCCGTTACCTGCTCGGGTGTCACCTTGCCAACGGCGAGATCCTGGATCGACACGACGAACTGTCCTCTAAGTGGGCTGCGAACTGAATCAGCGTCCGCTTCGCTTCCTCCAGGTTAAAGTTAAACCCGCGGGCTGCCTGTTGCATCACTTTATAGCTGGAGGCCGTAACTTCCTCCGTGATAGCCGATGTGGAACCCCGAATCGAGACGACACTAAGCAAATAGAGCAGTAGCAGATTGACGCCGAGATAGGAAAAAAGCATATTCCGGATTATGGTCCGGCTCCACAAATGTCGAAGCATGTATCGGAAAGTCATCGACCGTCCCCCTGACATCGTCTGTTCTTCTGAATGATATAACCGGATGAGATGGCTGTAAAGCCGAAGATTCAGGAAACGCCGGCCGGTCGTTGAGCCGCCGAGCAAGAGAAAAGACGCCTCTGCGAAAGAGACGTCTGTCGATTGAGCTACGTGTCGGTTGTTCTTCCAAACTGCTATAATATCTTTTCTAATAAAAACCCGCTTCTGAAGGTTGATGACAATCGCCTTGGATCGATGTTCTGGTAACCTTGCGGGTACATCTCTGCAAGCGCACCCATAATACTATTATTAGCGCGTGTGTATAATGCTTCTTTGTTGTTTTCAAAACTTGACCTTGCCGCCTCGAAATTCTGATGGTTCAGCTTGGGAAGCTCGATTTTTAGGTCTTCCAACAAAAGTTTACCGATTATAGTGGACATGAAGTAATTGCTGTATGGCAAATGAGGATATTGGGAAACAAGAATATCACGTTTTCTTTGACTGTCGCAATATCTGAATATCAATACGGCAATAACTAATTGCGCGGCATTTAGATCATTGAAAATTTCAGAATAAAATTTGCCGAACAGCTCATTTCGTTTATATTTTGCAATGTGCGGCTGTTTTCTCCATATCGCAAATACTGCTTCTGCAGCTACCGATGATGGAATGGAATCGCCGAATGAAACTCCGCTATCACGCTTTCTTTTATAAGAGTAGCCCAGCTGTTCCACAGCGATCTCCAACTGCTTTTGATGGGTTTCATTTGCCCGCAAATCACGCAGGTCTACAGGGTTTTGACTGTTTGTGGCAAAGGTAATATCGGAAAGCATTTCATCGTGCTCTTCTCCGGGCAATTCGTATAATCTAACCAAAACAAAGCACTGTGAGAAATCGACTTCCGGATATTCCCTTAGAGTATGTAAGATGGTTTTACTTGTCTGTCCTCCATTGATGATTTGAAGGTCTTTGACATTGACAAGTCTGTTTTCTTCCGTGAACTTGTTATAATTAAACTGGCTGCAAACCATGGTTATGCCATTGTTGAAGAAATAAAAATTAGGTTTTTTATCCGACGTTAACGTCTGCTGAATATCCGAGTTCACCCTATTTTTATGTATACCCAAATGTCTTCTAATGTTCTTTTCCAATAGTGCGTCCCCATGTTTGTCCATTAAGTTCGCTATTTCCCGAACATTCATCTTGCCGATAGCGACCCTTTTGAAATTAAAATCTTCAACCACACTTTTGCCGGAAAGCGTGATCGTCTCGTTTATTTGGGTTTTTCGCTGTATTTGATTGACAATGTCCCGATGATTGTAGTGTTCGAAGGAAATTTGATCGTTGGCTATTTCGCTAATATGTTGATTGCCTTCGGCATTCCACTCGATACCGTTATTCATCATCACGCATCTTATATCCGGTATGTATCCATCCATTATTAATGCGCGAATCTCGGTAACCTTTTGCTGTAAAAGGTGATTCATCATCAATTCTTTCGTCGGGTTAAAAATGGACTTGATCGCATTTGTTACTCTCAGCACACTGTTGGCCGGAAAATTGGAATCATTCGCCAGTTCAAATTTATATTTAGCTTGAAATATGACAACCGGAAAGCTAACATTATCGTTGTCCGTATCCCCTATATATACTGCGTCTACTCCCGAATCATTTCCGCCATCTGTAAGTAAGGAATCCGCTTCGGAAGGTTCGATTCCCAAATAAGAGGAAACCCCTAACAGGGTAAAAGCTCTCGATATTTTCTTATTTAAATCATTATCCTCATTGAACCATTCCGGATGTTCAGCTACCATTTTTCGTGCCCACTGGTCCACGATTTGCTTAGCAATGTCCATTGCTTCACCTTCCAAATCCTGTTTGATCTTATGATAATGAAATACCTGACCAAACACAAGAGCTTAGTCGTTCATGAAACCTGCGCACAAGGGATTTAAGCAAAAAAACTTCACAAGGAATGAATTACGGGAAATGCAAAAGCAGATACGTGACCTGCAAGAGGAGAACGAAATCTTAAAAAAGGCCATGCACTTCTTCGCGAAAGGCAACAACGAACTCGAAGCATAGCCTGCCCGTTCAAGACAACGTGTTAAACCAAGACTTTACGGCAAGCAAACCCAATGAGAAATGGGTAACGGACATGACCTATGTCGCGACAGGGGAAGGCTGGCTCTACCTGGCGAGCGTAATGGACTTATACTCCCGTAAGATCGTCGGATGGCACATGAGCGACCGCATGACGAAGGAACTGGTGCTGCAGGCGCTCAAACATTTTAAATCAAATAAAATGAACCCATTCAACTTCTGGCTGAATGGGTTCATCATTTACCTACTCAATCAAAATCATATCTTTGTGATAGCCACGGGTCTCCGTACATATGATATCCGTTCCGCTCCCAGAAGCCCGGCTTGTCCGCCGCCATGAACTCGATGCCGCGCAGCCACTTGGCGCTTTTCCAGAAATACAGATGCGGCACGACCATGCGCACGGGATAGCCGTGCTCCGGCGTCAGCAGCGCACCGTTGTGCCGGATGCCGAGGAACGACGTATCGCGCAGGAAATCCTCGAGCGGCAGATTCGTCGTCCACCCCTGCTCCGCATGCAGCATCACGTACTTCGCCTCCGGCTTCAGCTTCACCTTGTCCATAATGGCCGATACCGGCACGCCCTCCCAGACGTTGTCCAGCTTCGACCACGTCGTGACGCAGTGAATATCGTTGGCGAACTCCTTCATCGGCAGCTTCATGAACTCCGAATATGGGATGCGCGCCTCCTCCTCGACAAGTCCGAACATGCGCAAATCCCATTTGCTCATATCCCTGTAATAAATAACGTCGCCGTAATGGAGCACCGGAAACCCGTCGGTTACCCGCTGGCCCGGCGGCACCCGGTCCGCCCGCGAACGGAAAGGGTTCTCGATAACGTTGTCGCTCATCCTGAAATAACCTCCTTCGATTGGCTTCCCGCGCGTTTCCCGGAACGCGAAAGCACGAACGGCCCTACCGCCAAAGCCAATACCAGCAGCGCCGCGCCTGTAAACAAGGATACCCCATAGCTTTGCACCCAAAACGCGCCGCCCTGGATCCGTTCGTACAGCGCGCCGCCCACCATCGGGCCGATAAACCCGGCAAGGCCGGTCACCCCGGCGAAAAAGCCGATGTACATCGGACGGTCGGCCTTCGGCGTATCGCCGATCAGAAAGTTGAACGTGAGCAGGTTGTAGCCGCCTTGACCGATGCCGAGCGCCATGTGCACCAGGATTAGAACCGGCAGAACAGGCAGCACCTCCAGCCCGATCCAAAGCACGCACGATAAAGCGATAAGCGGCAGGCTCCAGAGCAGCAGCGTAATCGTCGCAAAGCGAGCATTGAGATTACCCCAATAGTAATAGCTGACCATCATCACGATCATCTGCACGGCGGTCACGAGGGTTACCTGCGACTTACTGATCTGCAGCACCTCAAGCATGACGTACGAAAAGAGCGGTACAACGATGTTCTGGAGCAAAATAAACAGCGCGATAAAAGCGGTTGCGAGCGTGAACGAGCGGTCCATGAGCGGCTTGAAAAATTGGCCCATGCCTCCCGGCTCGGCGGACTTCTCGAACGGCGGGTTCGGATAGCGGAAAAGCTCGATCGCATTCCATACGGTGGCCGCCCCTGCAATCACATAAAGAATCACAAAGCCGGCCCCCTCCGAAGGAGCCCATTCGAGAATTTGCCCTGCAGCGAGGAGGCTCACGCCGGCGAAGGCGAAATGGATCGTATTCCGTATCCCGAAATACCGTCCTCTCACCTGTGCCGGCACCATGTCCGAGATTACGGACGACCAGACAACCCCGCCGATGGACGCGTTAAGGAAGGAGAATAAGAAAAGAGCGATAAACACCGGCACCTGCAGCCGGTCCGGCATGAGAAACGGAATAACCCCGGTCGCTACCCAGGTCGACCGGTGCAGAGTCCCGATCAGCGCCATCCAGTACTTGCGGTTTTCCATCCGCTGCATGAGGAACGCCGCCGCGATCTGGACGATATTGGCCAGCGGCGGAATCGCCAGCACCAGTCCGATCTGCTGGGAGGTCGCGCCCATGAACAGCAGATAAGCGGTCAGAATCGGCCCGCCCAGCATGTTGCCGACAAGCGTGGCCGGAATGCCTTCCCATACGGCGAGCCGGAGCGCCTTCCGCTGCTCGGAGCCGGGTCCTTTTCTGGAGCGGGGCCATTTGAAACGTTGCATGAAAGCCATACGATGTTCTCCTCACGATGTCGGTAATGCGATTATACTCCGGGACCGGTGTCTTGGCGCAGCACAAATTCCGCCAGCGTCCTCGTCATGACGCCGGTTGCTCCCTTCGCCTCCCAGCCCCTCTCCTTGTACAGCCAAGCCGTGCCTCCGATGTCCAGATGAACCCAAGGCAGCGATTCGTTAAAAGCGCCGATGAACAGCCCGCCGGTAATCGTGCCGCCATGCCGGCCGCCGCTGTTTTTCAAATCGGCCGCGTCGCTCTCGATCTGTTTCTTGTATTCCGGGAACGAAGGGAGCGGCCAGATGCGTTCGCCGGTTATCTGGCCCGCGAGCACGATCTCCTGCATCAGGGTGTCGTCATTTGTAATGGCGCCTGTCGCGACATCGCCCAAGGCGACCATAACGGCACCCGTCAAGGTGGCTACATCGATCAGCCGGGTGGCGCCGCGCCGGATCGCGGTCGTCAAGCCGTCCGCCAGCACGAGGCGGCCTTCCGCATCCGTATTCACGACCTCAACCGTACGGCCGCTCATCGTGGTCAACACGTCCCCCGGCTTAAGGGCACGGTCGGACGGCATATTTTCCGCCGCGGGAACAACGGCCACCACATTGACCTTCGGCTTCAGCTCGGCGATGATGCGCATCGCGCCCAGCACCGCGGCCGCGCCGCCCATGTCGGAGATCATCTCCTCCATGCCGTCCGCCCGCTTCAGCGAAATGCCGCCCGTATCGAACGTGATGCCCTTGCCGATCAGTCCGATTTTGTCTTTATCGTCCGGCGCGCCCTCATAGTGGATGACGATCATCCGCGGCGGATTGACGCTGCCCTGGCCAACGCCGAGCAGTCCGCCCATTCCCTGCTCGGCGGCGGTCCACTCGTCGATCACCTCGATGTCCAGGCCGAGATGGTTCGCAAGCTGCTCCGCTTCGAGCGCCAGCATCTCGGGCGTCAGCATGTTGCCTGGAAGGTTGGTCAAGTCCCGCGCGAAACAGGTCGCTTGCCCGAACACGAGTCCACGGTGCATGCCTCTCTCCCACTCGGAGACGCTTTCCGCCGGCCCTCCGTTTCCTTCCGCGTCCGGCATCGTAAACGTGACGGCCACATCCGTCTCCTCCGCCGTCTCCTTCCGGCGCGCCTTGCGGGAATGAAGGCCGAGCAGCAGCCCTTCCGTTAAAGCTTGCGCAGCCTGCGCCGTCTTGCATTCCGAAGTGCCGACGAATACATGGCCGTCCACCCAAACAACGACGCTGCCCGCCTTCAGCTTCTTCACGACGCGGGCGGCCGCGGCGCCGGCTTTCCGCAGCGTTTCAGCCGTATGGCTGCCGCCGATCCCGACAAATACGGCATGCTCGGCATCCGTGAGGCCAAGCGTAGGAAGCAGCTGCGTCTCTCCGGCTTCCGCCTTGAACAGCCCCTTCTCCGCATACCGCCTCGCCGCTTCCTCCAATTGGGCAGGGAAGCCTGCGCCGGCGCCCGCAGCGGACGGGGACGTCCCTTGCTTGAATCCGTCGCCCGCAAGCCGCACGATAACCTCCGCGTTCCGCAGCGCCTCGGCTGCGTTTGCCTCCAGTCGAAACCGAACCTCCATCGTGATGACACCCTCCTCACAGGCAACCCGGCGGGCTTCGGCGCCGCCGGGCAATATAGGTAAAATGAAAAAGAATCGGACTCTACCCCGATTCTAATCGTTTAGGATACCGAAGGCAAATGAATCTTGAACTCGGTCCCTTCGCCCGGTGTGCTTTCCACATGAATCGTTCCGCCATGATTGCGGATGATCCGGTAACTGACGGAAAGTCCGAGTCCGGTGCCCGCTTCCTTCGTCGTAAAAAACGGATCGAACAGCCGTCCGAGCGTTCGCCGGTCCATCCCTTTGCCGTTGTCGCGGACCATAATGACGACGTTGCCGTCTTCTCTGTACGTCGCGACATCAATCCGCCCCTTGTACTCCTCGGTCATGTCGCCGATCGCATCCAGCGCGTTTCGCACGAGATTCAGGATCACCTGCTTGATTTGCTTCGTATCGATCGCTACCTGAAGATTCTCTTCGTAGGACTCGTAATGGATCTCGCAGCCCTTCATCAACGCTTCGCTGTCGGACAGCAGCAGAACCTCTCTAAGCAGCGTGTCGATCTCCACCGTCCGGACCATGGGAGCAGAAGGCTTCGAGGAATTCAGAAACTCATAAATAATGTCGTTCGCGCGATCGATCTCGGTGAGGATAATCCGAGCGTACTCTTCCTTGCCGAGTCCCGCCAAATGCGGCCTGAGCAGTTGAATGAAACCGCGTATCGACGTAAGGGGATTGCGGATCTCATGCGCGATCGCCGCCGCGATTTTGCCCAGCATGGCGAGCTTGTCGTTCTGGTAGGCGCTCTGTTCGATCTGCTTGTACTCGGTTACGTCTTTTACGCTGATCAGGTAGTCGCCGTCCAGCTCATCGGCATAAGTGCCCGTCAGAAGCAAATGTCGGCCCGCTTCGTCCTGAATCTCATAATACCGGGAGCGTTGCAGCACCATTTCGCGATAGACGCGCAAAATCGTCCGTTTCGCGCTTCGCTTCAGATCCGGGCGGGACAAAATGTCGCGGAGCGTGCAGCCGACCAGCATTTTCCGGGGAACATCGAGCAACTTCGCCATCTTCAGGTTGATGAACGACAGAATCCCGTCCGCATCGAACAACGCGATCCCGCTGTCCATATGCTGCAGGACGTTCTCGTATTTATTTTTTACATTCTGAAAAGACAAATGCGATTTGAACAGCATCTCCCGCATTTCGGTAAAAATCCGCTCGTTCTGATCGCTGGGCTGGACCCGAATCCGATAAGCGACCATAAGCTCGATCAGGAAAATGAAGGAGCGGTTGTACAGCGCCAGCGCCTCCTCCGACTCCACATTGGCCACAAGCGTCTGCATCGTCTCTTCGTGCAGCGCGATGATCTCTTCCGGATGAATCCCTTGAAGCAGCTTGCCGAGCTGCGTAGCCTCGAACAGCGAAGCTTCGTTGCCTTCCCTTACATACTCGGCTAACGCCGGAAAATAGTGCTTGCGAAGCGCGCCCATCATTCTTCCTCCCCTGCCGCGGTTGCCGGGCAGGGGACACAATCGTCCGATTCCGCCGCCTTCCGCCATTTGCGGAACGTAATGCGGGTTTCGTCGGAACGGTTGCGGTTGACGTCCAAATCATCCACCAACTGGGCGGCCCATTCCGCGTCCACGGACGCCGCATTTCTATGCCGTTCGTACATGCTTACTTCGATTCCCGCCTTTTCCTCTTTCAGAAAATAATCGATAGTCATGCGGCACACATCCGCTATTGCAATAAGCTTTAACGCCATTTCCGAAACTGCGAATGCCAACTTCGTTTGATCCACCAGACCGAAACCGAGACTTTTGGCCATCTCGCGCGCCCGTTCGCGTGCTTGAATCGCATCGGACGGTTTAGTGATGAGGAAGGTTTCCAAATTGCGTTCGCCTCCGCTTGTATAGCGTTATCACTCAATGGTTCCAACCTGTCTTGTCTTTATCATAATTATGTAAAGAATTGGAGTCAACCGGAGACTTTGTCGAAAAATGCGGAATGCCGGGAAACAAAAAACGGTAAAAGCAAAGGCTTTCACCGTTTTTCCGCTTTCGCGACTTCCGCTAATCGTCGTCCCGTTCGTCGCGCTCACCGGTTTTAAGCCGGTCTTGGCCGCCGTCTTCTTTATCCCGCTGACGCTTTACGCTATCGCCGTTACCTCGACCGGCCCGCTTGTTCTCGTCTTCATCGTCATCGCCGCGGTTCACCGTATTGTTCCGCTTATCCCCGGAAACGTAATCGCGGCGGCCGTCGGAAGCTTCTTCGCTTCCATCGCGCCCGCCTTTGCCGGAGCCGGTCGAATCGCCCTTCGCCCTTGTTCCGCCGTCGCTCTTGCTATCGCTGTCGGACTTGCCGGCCGGCCGCCGGTCGTTATTGCCGCCGGACTCATCGCCGCGGCCCGGTTCGTCATCCTCATTGTCTGCTTGTTTGCCGTCCAAGGGCTTATTGATCCACCGCTGATTCGGCTGCTGCATCGGGCCGGAAGACTTGACGGTTCGGTTTGCCCCGTCATCCGAACCGTCGCCTTTTGTCCGCTTGCCGCTATCCCGTTCGCCATCGTTATGATCGTCGTCCCGCCCGCGATCGCGGGCGTCGCCATCGTCGCCGACGTCGTCTTCGCCGCGGTCTCCGCGCTCGTCATTATTCTCGTCATCTTCCCGCTGATCGTCTTCAACAGCATCCTTCTTGGCGCCTTTCCTACCGTCCTTCTTGTCCTCATTCTCCTCGGCGCGATCCTCGTTCCCGCTGCCGCGGCGATCCTTCACGCGCTCGACCCGTTCGATGTTCGTCTCCGTTTTCGGTCGAACCGCCTCATTCCCGGCGTCGTTCGTTTCCTTGACGTTCGCCTTGGCCGCTTCCTTCTCGATCTTCAGAAGCTTTTTCAGCTCCGCTTTAACACCGTCATCGTCCGCCGCCGCGCCGCCGACCAGCGCCTGGACGCCGCCAAGGCTTTTCACCGCGTTATGGATCGACGTTTGCTTCAACGTCTCCAGCTCGAGCGGCGACGCTCCCTCTTTGTTCGCGAGCAGATAAACGGCCATTTTGCCTGGGGAAACCCCTCTTGAGATCGACGCTTCGCGCAGCTCCGCCGGCGCCTTCAGATGGGTGATTTGCACGGGCGCAGCCGTTCCGCTCGCCTTGACGGTTTGCGTCACCGCTTTGTCGACCGCGGCGGCGACTTCATCCTCGAAACCCGCCGAGATGCCGCCGTCGATCAGGATGCTTGTGATGAAAATATCGCCGTCGTTAAGCTCCAGATAACGGGCGTCGTTGACTTTCTCGATAATCCGGGACGTTACTTCCTCAATCGGCTTTCCCTTATAGGCGACACCCGCGATCACCGCGGCGCCGTCGGCGTTCAAAGCCCGCAGCTTCAGCACATCCCGGTCGGCCGCAATGGCGAACTCGATGCTCGGATTGATATCCATCGCCACATACGCCGCCACCTTCGGCCCGCCGAACGGCCATGCGCGGGGAACGGCCAGAGCCAGGAGCAGAATGACCGCCGCCGCGGCGACCGCCGGCATCCATACCGGCCGCCGCAACGGGCCGGTGCTCGCATCCCCGAACTCGATCTCTTCGCCTACCCTGCGATGGCGACCCCCCGGCACCTTCCGGTACGAGCCGTCCGGAGTGAGGACTACGCAAAACCTTCTATGCACTTCCAGCACGATGCCCCTGTTCATAGTCCCGCTCCTTCCACGGTTCGGTCGGTCGTTCCGTCCGGCAGCTCCAGATATGCCTGCAGATGCGGATAATCCCCTTGCATAATGATCGCCGCGGCGATAATGAACTTGCGGTTGCGCTCCAGCGTCTTGCGGGACACCGCGCTAAGCAAGGTCAGCTCCTTGATCGGCAGCTGCCGCTTCACCTCGAGCAGCGCGAACAGCTGGGCGTCCGACGCGAGACGGGCGCCGATCCCGTACAGCATCGCCCGCGAGTCGGCGTGTTTGGGCGATTTGTCGGCCAGCTCCATAAAAGAAATGCCGAACGGCTTCAGCCTCGCCGTAAAGGCTTCGATCTCGTATCTTCGCAGCTCCGATTGCCGCTCCTTGTCATAAACAGCAAGCGCCTCGCCCGTTTCCACCGGATTGACCGGCGTATCCTCGTCGTCCTCCGTATCGAACGCGCTCATCGGCACCGTGTGCGCATGGCGCTGCTCTTTTCGGACATAATCAATCAACCGGCGGCGGATGACGGTTTCGGCAAAGCCGAGAAACGACTTGCCGGCGGTCGGCGAGAATTGGTCGATCGCCTCGTTGAATGCGGAGAGCGCAATGCTGAACTCGTCGTCGCAGGTCGGATCGATATATCGTTTGCAGAACCGGCTGGTCACCTTGGCGATGTACGGCCGGTAAGCCGCGATGAACGTGTCGCGCAAACCGGGCTCGCCCTGGACGATCCGCTCCACGACCGATTCGGGTGACGCTTTCTCCCCGTTCCCGGCTTCGTTTCTGCCGAAAAACCGTTTGATCAATAGGAGTAACAACCGCTCCACCTCTTATGTACATCATTCGTTAACAGGCCGCTCCTTAAGGGGGCAGACCGAATATTTCCCGAAGGACTTTGAACGCAGCAGCAAGAAAAAAAGCCTCCCTCAGGAGGCGGGCGGGTTCACGTCAGCGAGATTCCGAGGGACGGCGTCGACGAAGCTTGTTCCGCCTGCCGTTCAATTTGATCAGCCGTTTCTTGAGCTGCTCTTCCCAATCGGTATCCCCGAGCTGCTTGGCGAAGCTCAGCAGATCGAGCGCCATGTCGATTTGACTCATGACCACGTCCATCGGATCCTCGTTCTCGTGGTTTACGCAGTTTTCGAGCAGCGCGTTACCTTTTTGCTCCACGTAATCGTGGAAATCGACCTCCGAAGCGCCGTCTCCGTGCGCGTATTCGGCCAGTATCTCATATTCGTTCTCTGCCAGGTAATGGATGTCCACCCGGTGGCACACCGGACAGAACAGGATCGGCACGTTATGAATGAGCGTCCGGTAATGTTTTAACGTGCCTTTCGTGCCGATCATACTGGCGCCGCAGCAGAAGCTCATGCCGTCACCCCCATACTTTTACCCATTCGATACCCGCCGCGTTCCCGGCGAATCACATCTTCATTGCCATGTACCCTACCTATTCGCGGCGGACGGGTCGAATTCCTGCACGACGTTTCGACAAATGCCGCCGGCAGCGACCGTCGAGCACCGCCGGCCCAATCCCACGGCCGAAAATGATCGGCACAAAATCATCCCAAGTGAAGCGAAGCTCTGCAGCGTATTCCCATTCCTTTTCGGGGATCCCGCCAACAAAAAAGAACCCGTACCCTGTGGTGAAGGGTAGCGGGTTCTGCTTCCGTGCGGCTTATTTCGCAACCAGGGTCGATTGGCCCGGTTTCCAGTTCATCGGGCACAAGCCGCCCGATTGCAGCGCTTGAAGCACGCGCAGCGTTTCGTCAACGCTGCGTCCCACGTCGTTATGGTTAACGACCTGGTACTTCAACTCGCCTTCCGGATCGATGATGAACAGGCCGCGCAGCGCGATGCCTTCTTCTTCGATCAGGACGCCGTAGTCGCTTGCGACTTTCTTCGTCAGATCGGCTGCCAGCGGGAAGTTCAGTTCGCCGAGGCCGTTGTCGCTGACCGGCGTGTTGATCCATGCGCGATGGCTGTGTTTGCTGTCCGTGCTGACGCCGAGAATTTCCGTGTTCAGCTTCTTGAACTCGTCGGCAGCCAAGCTCAGCGCCGTAATTTCCGTTGGACATACGAACGTGAAGTCCAGCGGATAGAAGAACAGGACGAGCCATTTGCCTTTGAAATCGGAAAGCGAAGCCTTGCCGAAATCTTTGCCGTTACCCAGCGCGGTTTCCATCGTGAAGTCCGGAGCCGGGCGGCCTACCAAACGTTGTGCCATGAGCAGAATCCTCCTTGCGCGTTAGCGTATTTTCTTGGAGCCCGCCGCCTCGCCGGCAGCCTGGCTTACAAGATATGATATTATCACTGGTCAAGAATAAAGTCAACCTTATACTCATTATTTATTTATATTAATTACAAATAAATTTATTATAGAATCCGTTTATTTGCGCATCGCCGCAACGATAAGCTCGCCCATCGCCTGCGTGCCGATCGCTTTGCGCTTGTCCACGGCAATGTCACCGGTCCGGTGGCCGTCGTTCAGCACTTCGGCGACGGCATCCTCGATCGATTTTGCGGCATCCTCGTAGCCGAACGTCAGCCGGAACATGAGCGCCACCGACAGAATCGTCGCGATCGGATTCGCGATGCCTTGGCCTGCAATGTCGGGCGCCGAGCCATGCACGGGCTCGTACAATCCGAACGCGCCTTCGCCCAGCGAAGCGGAGGACAGCATGCCGATCGAGCCGGTCAGCATCGCCGCTTCGTCGCTCAGAATGTCGCCGAACATGTTCTCGGTGACGATGACGTCGAAGCTGGACGGACGGCGGAGCAGCTGCATCGCGCAGTTGTCGACAAGCACATGCTCCAGCTCGACATCCGGATACTCCGGGGCGATCCGGTTGACGACTTCGCGCCACAGGCGCGACGTTTCCAGCACGTTTGCCTTATCGACAGAGGTCAAGAACTTGCGGCGCTTCTGCGCGATTTCAAAAGCCTGGCGAACGATCCGCTCGACTTCGGCTACATTGTATACGCATGTATCCACCGCTTCCTGTCCGTTCTCGCCTTCGCGGCGGAACTTCTCGCCGAAATAGATGCCGCCTGTCAACTCGCGCACGACGATCAGGTCGGTGCCTTCCAGCACCTCCGGCTTCAGCGTCGAAGCTTCCTTCAGGCAATCGAAGATCGTTGCCGGGCGAATATTCGAGAACAGGCCGAGCGCCTTGCGGATGCCGAGCAAGCCGGTTTCCGGACGAAGCTCCTTCGGGTTGTTGTCCCATTTCGGGCCGCCGACGGCTCCGAGCAGAACGGCGTCCGCTCGTTTGCACATGTCGAGCGTGTCCTGCGGCAGCGGCGTTCCTTTCTCGTCGATGGCAATGCCGCCGAACAAGCCGTGCTCGAACGAGAACTTGTAGCCGAACAGCTCCTCGGTTTTATTCATCACTTTAATCGCTTCCGCGACTACCTCCGGTCCGATGCCGTCTCCGGCGATAACCGCGATTTTTTTCACATCAGCCATTATACCCTTACACTCCTTTGATTAAATCAAGCTCATTTTATCTCGGCGGCCCGGCGATTGGCGCTTGTCGATCAGCCGGTTAAGCGCGTCCATGTAGGCGCGGGCGCTTGCTTCGAGAATATCGGTGCTGACGCCGCGGCCTTGGGCGGAAACCTCGCCCTGCTTCAATACGACGTGCACCTCGCCGAGCGCGTCCTTGCCCTGCGTTACGGATTTGATCGAATAGTCCTCGAGTTCGACCGTTTCGTCCGTCAGGCCGTCAATCGCGTTGTAGATCGCGTCGACCGAGCCGTTCCCTTCCGCATTCCGCTCCGAGATGCCTTTGCCGGCAACCCGGATCGACACGGTCGCGTGCGGAACCGATTGGTTGCCGTAGCTGACCTGAAGCTTCTCCAGCGTGTAGACCTCCGGCGTGTCGATCAGCTTCTCTTCCAGCATCGCGCGTATATCTTCATCGCTCACATTCTTTTTGCGGTCGGCCAAATCCTTGAACTTGCCGAACGCCGCGTTCACCGCGTCTTCACCCAGATCGTAGCCGAGATCGATCAACTTCTCGCGGAAGGCGTGGCGCCCCGAATGCTTGCCGAGCACCAGCTTCGATTCGACGAGGCCGATCGTCTCCGGCGAGATGATTTCGTACGTCGTCTTCTCCTTCAGCATGCCGTCCTGGTGGATGCCGGACTCATGCGCGAACGCGTTCGCGCCGACAATCGCCTTGTTGCCCGGAACGACCATGCCGGTCAGCTTGCTGACGAGACGGCTCGTCTTGGCGATTTCCTTCAGGTTCAGCGTCGTTTGGGCGCCGTAGAATTCCGCCCGCGTCGCGAGCGCGAGCGCGACCTCTTCGAGCGCCGTATTGCCGGCGCGCTCCCCGATGCCGTTGATCGTGCCTTCGACCTGGTCGGCACCGTTCTCGATGGCCGCGAGCGCATTGGCGGTCGCCAGGCCGAGATCGTCATGGCAATGCGCGCTCAGTTGAATGTTCTCGATGCCGTTCACATTCTGCTTCAGCGTCTTGAAAATGTTGCCGAATTCCGAAGGCGTCATATAGCCGACCGTATCGGGGATGTTGACCACGGTCGCACCCGCGCGAATCGCCATTTCCGTCACCCGGCACAGAAAATCGAGCTCGGTCCGTCCGGCGTCCTCCGGCGAAAATTCGATCTTGCTGAAATACTGCTTCGCATACCGGATCGCCGCTTCGGCCGCCTCCAGCACCTGCTCCTTCTCCATCCGCAGCTTGTGCTTGCGATGGATCGGAGAAGTCGCCAAAAACAGGTGAATGCACGGATCCTGCGCGTCCTTCAGCGCTTCGCGCACCGCGTCGATGTCCGGCGTGCGAGAACGGGACAGGCCGATGACCGTCGCGTTCTTAACCGCGCGCGCCACCGCATTGACGCCGGCGAGATCGCCGGGCGATGCGGCCGGGAAGCCGGCCTCGATCCGGTCGACGCCCAGCTTCTCCAGCTGCAGCGCGATCTCAACCTTCTCCTTCATGTTCAGGTTGACGCCCGGAGATTGCTCCCCGTCGCGCAATGTCGTATCAAAAATGTAGATTTTACGCATACCGCACCTCCGTGGCGTCTGCCTGCCGGGCAATACGCCGTTTGTCCGTAAGCGCAATATCCCGGCCCGGCGGCGCGGCGAAACCATGCCCCGCTAGGGGCATGGTTTCGCAGTGGTCCGTCCGTTCCGGGATCATTCGCCGACGATTTGTCCGTATCGGATTTCCGTTATATGAGCTGGCTTATTTCTTGATCCAGTGCATCAGCTCGCGCAGCTGGCTGCCCACCTGCTCGATCGGATGCTCGGCCTCGCGGCGGCGGGTAGCCGTCAGCGTCGCCTTGTTAGATTGGTTCTCAAGGATGAAGTCGCGCGCGAAGCGGCCGGACTGGATGTCCTCCAGCACGCGTTTCATTTCTTTCTTCGTCTCTTCCGTCACGATGCGAGGACCGGTGACATAGTCGCCGTACTCAGCCGTGTTGGAGATCGAATCGCGCATCGAAGCCAGGCCGCCTTCGTACATCAGGTCGACGATCAGCTTCAGCTCGTGCAGGCACTCGAAGTAAGCCATCTCAGGCGCATAGCCCGCTTCAACGAGCGTTTCAAAACCGGCTTTGACCAGAGCACTCGTACCGCCGCACAGAACGGCTTGCTCGCCGAACAGGTCGGTTTCGGTTTCTTCGCGGAAAGAAGTCTCGATAACGCCCGCGCGGGTACAGCCGATGCCTTTGGCATAAGCCAGGCCGATTGCCTGCGCGTTGCCGGTTGCGTCCTGCTCGATCGCGATCAGACCGGGAACGCCGAAGCCCTCCACGTACGTGCGGCGAACCATGTGGCCCGGCGATTTCGGCGCAACGAGCAATACATCCGTATGGGCGCTTGGCACGATTTGGCCGAAATGAACGTTGAAGCCGTGGGAGAACATGAGCGCGGCGCCTTTTTTGAGGTTGGGCTCGATCTCTTCTTTATATACGCGGGCTTGCGTTTCGTCCGGCATCAGAATTTGCACGACGTCGGCCAGCTTGGCCGCTTCCGCTACCGGAAGCACCTCAAAGCCGTCATTTTTGGCCTTGTCGGCGGATTTGCCGGCGCGCAGGCCGATGATGACCTTCAGGCCGCTGTCGCGCAGGTTTTGCGCTTGGGCATGGCCCTGGCTGCCGTAGCCGATAACCGCGATCGTTTTGTTCTGCAGAACTGCAAGGTCCGCATCTTTCTCGTGAAACAATTTGACTGCCATGAGAATAAAAGCCTCCTTTGATTTAAACCCTTTTGAACGGGTGCTCGAGGAGGGAGCCGGCGAAGCGGTTCCCCCGCTTGAGCACCCGTTCAAAGCGGGCATGGTTCCATATGTAAGGCCGCTGCCGTTACAGCGGCGGCCCCGCTTCCGCAATGCCGCAAAACAATCCCCAAAAAGTGACGTGATGCTCTGTAGCTTAATCCGGTTACTTTTCGGGGACCCCATTTAGAATAAAGGTACACCCATCCCGCCGGCATTGCAACCTTCCATCCGGCAATTCGCCGAAACGGCGATACTTTACTTCATCGATGCGTTGCCGCGCACCATGGCGGTGACGCCCGTGCGGGAAAGCTCGCGAATGCCGTACGGCTTGAGCAGCTCGGTCATCGCGTCGATTTTGTCGGAATCGCCGACAACCTGCACCATCATCGTGCTGGAGCCGATGTCGACCACCGATGCGCGGAACGTCTCCACCACACCGAGAATCTCGGGACGGGAGGCCGGCTCCGCATTGACCTTGATCAACGCGAGCTCGCGGCCCACCATCGGATTGGCGCTCAGGTCGACGACCTTGATCACGTCGATGATCTTGTACAGCTGCTTGCTGATCTGCTCCAGCGTGTTGTCGTCACCGGTGGTGACGATGACCATCCGGGACAAGCCCGGTTCTTCGCTTGCGCCGACGGTAATGCTCTCGATATTGAAGCCGCGGCGGCCGAACAGGCCGGATACGAGCTGAAGGACCCCGGGCTGGTTATTGACGAGTACGGCGATCGTATGCTTGCTCATTTCTACGCATCCCCCAGTATCATATCATCGATCGTGTTTCCTTGCGTAACCATCGGATACACATTCTCGCCCTTGCGGACGACGAATTCGACGACTGCCGGTCCGTCATGACGGAGCGCTTCCTCCCATGCCCGGCGCGCTTCTTCTTTGTTCGAAGCGCGGAAGCCTTTTACCCCGTACGCTTCGGCCAGCTTGACGAAATCCGGGCTGCCGGCAAGATCGATATGGCTGTAGCGATTGTCGTAAATGATTTCCTGCCACTGGCGGACCATCCCCAGCACGTGGTTGTTGATGATCGCCACCTTGACCGGAATGTTGTTGATCGAGCAGATCGCCAGCTCCTGCGCGCACATTTGCATGCCGCCGTCGCCGTTGATCGACACGACCGTACGGTCCGGATTGGCCATCTGCGCGCCGATCGCGGACGGGAAGCCGAAGCCCATCGTGCCGAGGCCCCCGGAAGTGACCCAGGAACGCGGCCGGTTGAAACGGTAATACTGCGCGGCCCACATCTGATGCTGCCCGACGTCGGTCGTGACGATCGCTTCGCCCTTCGTCGTCTCATGAATCATCTCGATGACCCACTGCGGCTTCAACTCGACATCAGAATCCGTGTAGCTGAGCGGCACTTCCTTCTTCCACCGCGCAACCTGCGCTCGCCATTCGTCGGCCTTGTCGGCCCGTTTGGCGTCCTTGTTCGCGAGCTGGAGCACCGTCTTGATCTCGCCGACGATCGGAATGTCGGTCGGCACGTTTTTGCCGATCTCCGCCGGATCGATGTCCATGTGGACGATTTTCGCGTTCGGCGCAAAGCCCTGCAGCTTCATCGTTACGCGGTCGTCGAAGCGGGCGCCGATGTTGATGAGCAAATCGGATCCTTGAATGGCCTTGTTGGCCGTATAGGTTCCGTGCATGCCCGGCATGCCCATCCACAGCTCGTGGCCGCTCGGGAAACCGCCGAGACCGAGCAGCGTCGTCGTGATCGGAATGTCCGTCTTCGTGACGAATTCGTACAGCTCCTCATGGCCGCCCGAGTAAACGACGCCGCCGCCTGCCAGAATGACCGGACGGGATGCTTCGGCGATCGCCTTGATCAGCTTGTCGACCTGATTTTTGTT
The DNA here is from genome assembly GCF_963515335.1 of uncultured Paenibacillus sp. Classification (NCBI taxonomy): domain Bacteria; kingdom Bacillati; phylum Bacillota; class Bacilli; order Caryophanales; family Paenibacillaceae; genus Paenibacillus; species uncultured Paenibacillus sp. The sequence goes on from NZ_CAUPYC010000030.1 coordinate 18,030, forward strand.
CGGCGACACGGTCGGGTTGTAGCCGCGGATGCTGATCTCCTTCGCCGGCTTGAACAGCGTCGCCGCCGCGGACACGTCCTTCGGGATATCGATCAGTACCGGACCTTTCCGGCCGGTGTTCGCGATATGGAACGCCTCATGGATGATGCGGGGCAAGTCCTCCGCCTTGCGAACCAGATAGCTGTGCTTCGTGATCGGCATCGTAATGCCGATAATGTCGGCTTCCTGGAAAGCGTCGGTCCCGATCGCGCTCTGGACGACATTGCCCGTGATCACGACCAGCGGAACCGAATCCATGTACGCGGTGGCGATGCCCGTGACGAGATTCGTCGCTCCCGGACCCGAGGTTGCGATACAGACGCCGACCTTGCCGCTCGCCCTCGCATATCCGTCAGCCGCATGAATGGCCCCTTGCTCATGACGCGTCAGCAGATGGTTGAAATCCGAGAAACCGTGCATCGCGTCGTAAATGTACAGCACCGCGCCGCCCGGATAGCCGAATACGCATTCGACGCCCTCCAGCACCAGGCTCCGAAGCAATATTTCGGAACCCGTAATGACTTCGGGCTTCGACAGCCTTTCCATGATTTCCTCTTTTGACCGAAGCGTCGTATCTTGTGCGCTCATCCTGGTCATCCTCCTTCCGCATAGTCCGAAAATTTGTCCCGAAAAGCAAAAATGGCTGCGGCTTATTCCGCCGACCGGACGGTTAAGTCCGCTCGCATCGAACGTGTACGCCAAACGCGGCGGCTCATCCTCGGCTTGCATCCGTATCGCTTTCGATACGGCCGGCCGGGAGCCCGGGCATAAGACAAATGCTCTAAAACCAAAAAAGCCTTCCGCCCCTAACACGTATTCCGTGTTGAGGGACGAAAGGCATATCTTCCGTGGTACCACCCAGGTTTGTCATACATCTCGCAATGTACAACCTCGATAGGAAAGAAAACGGCGTGCACTCCGATCCTCTTACCTATGGCACTATAACGCGTGCCCCGCGATTTTCCCTAATAAGCGGCGCCTTTCAGGAAAACAGCTCCGAGGTGAGCTCGTAGAAAAGGGATTTTGGCGACGGTCTCAGCATGTTCCGTCCGCTCTCTGAGCAAAAGAGCCCTTAACACTTCGTCCTCATCATTGCCGATGTCGTATTAGCTTATCGTTAATTATATGCACTGCGGAAGCGTTCGTCAAGACTAATCTTCCCCCGGGCGGAAAAGTTATGCGGCGCCGGGCAACCGGCCCTTCTTCCGCATAAGATGCAACCAGCAGCCGCTCCCGCAGCGGCAAACATCCTGAATACGGGAAGGGATCATCATGATCAGATCATACAAGGCACGAACCGACACCGCCCACATCGTCCGGCTGATCCGGGCCGAGCTTGTCCCGCTGTCGCACCATGCGGGCTATGCGGGCCGCCTGTCCGACCGCGACCTGGCGTCCCGTTTGAAATGGGGAGCCACGTTCGTCGCGTCGCGCGAACGGCTCGCGCAGCCGGACGGCTTCATCCATGTCGTCGCCCGAAACGATGTGCTGGTCGTCGATATGCTCGCCGTCCAGCCGAACCGTCGGCGGCGCAGCCTGGGCCGGCGTCTGATGGCCTGCGGCGAAGCATACGGCCGTTCGGCCGGCTGCTCGAGGGCTTGCCTGTTCGTGGACCAAGGCAACGAGCGGGCGCATCGCTTCTACGCCCGGCTCGGTTATGCGACCGTACGCTACCTTCCCCATTACCGCTGCTTCGAGCTCGTCAAGCCGCTAAGCGGAGGCGGGTCGGCGCACCTTGCGGCAATGACCTGAACCGGACGGTCAGGACATTGCCGGCCGGGCTTGGCGGATCAGAACCAGAAACCGCCGCCGTACGGGTAGACGCCCGCTCCATACGGGCCGTAATAACCGCCGTACCCATAGCCGTAAGGCGCCGTTCCGATCGCCAGCAAATCGAACAGCACCAAAGGCAGAATCGCCTTCGTAGCGGCTTTGCCTTTTCCTTCCGCCTGCAGGAACAGCTTACCCGAACGGGCGCGGATCAGTTTGCCTGAAATGACCGCCCCGTCCTTGCGAAGCGCATATACTTTTTTGCCTACCAGCTTGCGTGCTTGCTCCATCGTTACGTCTTGCATGCTTTTCCCTCCCTTATCCGTTCTCCTCCATGCTATTCATACAGGGCGAACGCAACCTGTACCAATGTCCGTGGAGATCCGGAAAAGGGCGCAAATACAAGCTGGTCATCCTCATTCTCACTTTCTCCAAAAAAGAAAAGTAGACCGCCCTCGCCAAGGTGTTCGGTCTACTTTATGGTCCTGACATCGCTGCCGCTCTTCCAGCGGCTGTTGTGCGGGGATCGGTTGCAGCCGGTCCCTTTTCTGCTTCCAGCATACCATTTTTTCGCCGTGCCGACAACGTTGTTCCCTGCCCGCTTCCGGATCGTCCCACGAACGTTCACGCCCCTTCGATCGATCCGGGCGCCGATGGACAATTCCCCTATGACAGATGAAAGCCGCCCTCCGGGGGCGGCCTTGAAACGCCGGATGCGGCCTGACGGCCTACAAATCCTAGGCGTTGATTTTTTGCTTGGCGATGCCCGCAAGCGAGTTGAAGGCATTCGAGTCGTTGACCGCAAGATCGGCCAGCATTTTGCGGTTTACTTCCACGCCGGCCAGCTTCAAGCCGTACATGAATTTGCTGTAGGACAGGCCGTTCTGGCGGGCTGCCGCATTGATCCGCGTGATCCACAGCTTGCGGAAATCGCGCTTCCGCTGACGGCGGTCGCGGTATGCGTAGAGCAGCGACTTCATCACTTGCTCTTTCGCCGTTTTAAACAGTCTGTGCTTGGAACCGAAATAGCCCTTCGCGAGCTTCAAAATCCGTTTGCGACGACGCGTGCGGACGAATCCGCCTTTCACTCTTGCCATGAATAAAACCTCCTGTGGTATCTGCTAAATATATCGTTCGAGCCGTTGATTAACCTTTGATTTGGGACAGGCCTTGTTTCAGGCGAGCCACGTCGCCGGAAGCCATGAGCGGCTGGTTGTTCAGCACGCGCTTCTGGCGGCCGGATTTGCCGGAGAGAAGGTGGTTCTTGTAAGCTTTGTAGCGTTTCACTTTACCGGTGCCGGTAATTTTGAAACGGTCTTTCAAGCTGCTGTGCGTTTTCATCTTTGGCATGGGATGTTTCCTCCATCTTCATTACAAAATAGTCGTGCGCGATGCCGCCGCCGCGCCTAGTTGTTCTTCGGCGCCAAAATCATGATCATGCTCCGGCCTTCCAGCTTCGGCGCGCGCTCAACGACGCAGATGTCCGCCACTTCCTTCTGCAGGCGGTCCAAAATGCGCTGGCCGATGGCGGCGTGCGTAATTTCGCGTCCGCGAAAACGGACCGAAGCCTTGACCTTGTCGCCTTCGCCCAAAAACTTGACGACGTTCTTATACTTCACTTGATAGTCGTGCTCCTCGATGTTGGCGCGGAACCAGACTTCCTTCAGGTCGACGATCTTTTGGTTCTTGCGGGCTTCCTTTTCCTTCTTCTGCTGCTCGTAACGGAATTTACCGTAATCCATGATCCGGCACACCGGCGGCTTCGCCGTCGGCGCCACGTTGACCAGGTCCATGTTGGCGTCAATCGCCATCTGCATCGCTTCGCGAATCGGCTTGATGCCGATCTGCTCGCCATCGGGACCTACCAGGCGAACCTCTCTCGCCCGGATCTCGTCGTTGATCTGATGCTCTCTGCTAATAATCCTTCACCTCCGCCAAATGGTCGCTGATTTTCTATACACAGCCGGCCGCCGCATTCAAACAAAAAAATGCGGGTCGCCGGACCCGCATTCCATAATCGATCATCGAGGCGCTGCCTGTCCGCAATGCACAGGCGGCTTTCCGAATGATAGCGAACCGGCCGGCACAACCGGACAGGTGAGAAGCGGGTGCTTCTTCTTGCGCTAACAGCTATTCAACAAACACTAACAATTACTATAACACGCTGCCGAAGCCGTGTCAACGAATACTACACCTGCTTGCTCTGCACTTCCTCCAGCCGCAGTACGCGCGTATGCTTGGTGTGGCTCCACTGCTTGTTGTTCTGCGTGAAGAACGCATAGAATGTAATCGGCCACCAGGAGAGCAGGAAGAACGGCAGGGTCAACAGGTGGGCATACATTTTCCAGTTGTTGACCCGCTCGAGCGCAAGCGCCGCCGGAAACTGGATGATGCCGAAAAACAACGATACGCCGACTACCCAAACCGGCAAATATTCATAGATCGATACGAAAATATTACCGGCCGGAACGATGTTGTCCGTCCACATCATGACGCTGAGCAGAAACCCGAGCAGAACGTTATACACCGTGACGGAATACAGGGCCGCGTCGAATTTGACGAAGCTGCGTTCCTTGACGCTCTGCCAGAGAAGCGGGAAAAAGTAACGGCGGGCGACGTTGAAATGCCCTTGCATCCAGCGCAGCCTTTGGCGGGCCGACGCCTGGAACGTGATCGGCTTCTCGTCGTACACCTTCGCGTCGTAGTTCAGCACAGGGTGAACGCCGCGCCGGATGCACCTCATCGTGAACTCCAGATCCTCAACAAGGCTTGTGGCGCCCCACCCCATTTCCTTGAGCAGGCCGGACTCGAAGCACATGCCGGTTCCGCCGAGGAAATTCGCCATGCCGAGATTCGTGCGGGACTGCTGCCACAACCGGTTGCAGAACCAGTACGTGATGCCGTAAGCGGCCGTAACCCAGGAATCGTCCGGGTTTTTCGTGTCCAGATAAGCCTGGACGACCTTGTGGCCTTCGCAAAGATCGTTGTTCATGTGGATCAGGAAATCCGGATTGACGAGATTGTCCGCGTCGAACATGACGACCGCGTCATACGGCTTCGGCATGGCCCACAGCTCTTTGAGCATCCATTCGATCGCATGCCCTTTGCCGCGCAAATGCGGGTTCTGACGCTCGCACGCCCGGACGCCGTAGCTGCGGACGACGTCGGCCGTACCGTCCGAGCAGTTGTCGCAAATAACGAATATATCATACAGCTCTTTCGGATAATCGAGTTTTTTCAGATTTTCGAGCAGCGCGCCGACGACCTGCTCCTCATTGTGCGCAGCCACCAGAACGGCGAACGACTTGCGCGGCGCGTGCATGTTGCGCGACTTGCGCTTCATGACGCCGAACACCGAAATGACGAACTGATACACGCCGACAACCGCAACGACGATTTGCGCAAAAATCAGCAACACGTTGAACATATTTGATTGTGCCCCCTTAAGACCCCTTTTTTTCATACTCTCTCTTTACTTGCTATCGGCTTCTACGACGGCGCCGAGCTCTCTTTTTGGTTGCCGGCGCCGTCCGGCAAACTGCGTTTCCCATTTTCCACGGAATATCGCGGTTTGTCAAAAGCCGGATGGCCGCCGAACGTCCAGCTTGGAGACGAAAGCGGCAGGTTTACCGGCGCGCATCCCGGAAAAAAAGGGAATTTGGACCACGGCCCCCTTTTTCGGCCTCTTCTGTTCGTTCGACAGCCCGGGAGCCTGAAGGCGGCGCCATTACGCTATAACGTTTCCCGCGCACGCCCAAAACATCCCGGTCCTCTCGCGCGTAAACGGAAAAGCCGGTTTTTTTTCCTTACCCTGTATAGACGATTACGAACCCCGATCCGTTGCTTTGCCATGTGACAAAATGATGAACGTTCGATGCCTTTGCAACACGGGAGCCGCGACTACCGTAACAGCATTGCCAACTCATGCTATTTGTAAAACGGCGGTAACGAACGATAGCAGTGTGGTAAGATGCTATTAAGGACGACCGCTTGGCGAGATAAAGAAACGCCGCGACACTTTCTTATTCAAACGATAACATAACGAAAACAATCGGCGATTATGCTGGGGAGGTATCCATGAATAAAAACGACGGAGGGATGATCATGGAACGAATCCGCCGCTGGCTGCATGTGGGTGAGCATCGGATGCTGTTTTGGGCAAACCGCCGGTCTCTTAACGCTTCGATTAACCGTTGGCTGGGACGTTGGCTCGGCCTCGTTACCCATTTGGGCGGCGCGACGTTTACGATCGCCACATCGCTACTGATCGGGCTGCTCGCGCCGCAGCCGTGGAGCACCGCGGGCTGGCAAAGCCTCGTCGCGGTGGCGCTCAGCCACATTCCGGTCGCGATCGTGAAGCGCAAATTCAAACGTCTCCGGCCTTACCAGGCACTGGAGAAGGTCAATATAGGCCGAAAGCCGCTGGTGGATCCCTCGTTTCCATCGGGCCACACAACGGCTTTTTTTGCCTGGATGATGCCTTTATTCATGGCGGAAGCCGCACTGATTCCTTTACTGACGCCGTTCGCCGTCGCCTTCGGGATGTCCGTCGCCTGGTCCCGCATGTACCTGGGGCTGCATTATCCGTCGGACGTCATCGCGGGCGGACTGCTGGGATCGCTCACCGCCTTCGGCGTCTCGTTCATCGGATGGCTGGAAATTTAATCTCCGGCCCGCCGGCCGCATCCTTGCCTTTATCGGCGAGCGCGGCTTTTTTCGCTTGGCGGTGGGCGGCGAGCACTTTATCCCCGATGACGGCTTCCAGCCGGAAAATGTTTTTGCCTTTGGCGACGAACTTCGACTCGTACTCGGTCAGGACGAGATCGTCGCGCAAGCCGTCCTTATGCAAATCGAGCGCGATGTTGCGCAGCGGGATTTCCATGTCCGCGAAGCTGTTCAGAGAGAACTCAAACAGCGATTGCGAGTCCGTCTTGAAATGGATTTCACCGTTCGCGTTCAGCAACTCCCGATATTTCGCCAGAAAACGCGGGTGCGTCAGCCGCCGGCGCGCATGCTTGCTTTTCGGCCACGGATCGCTGAAATTGAGAAAAATCCGTTCGATCTCGCCGGGCTCGAACATCGTGTCGATCCCTTCGATGTTGGCGCGCAGCAGCGCAAGGTTCGGCGGCCGGTCATAGCCTTTCGGCTCCCAAACGGTCTTGGCCTTCTCGGCGGCCCGGCGGATCAGCTCGTCGTACATGTCGACGCCGATAAAGTTGATATCCGGGTTGCGGCCGCTCATTTCGCTGATGAATTTGCCTTTGCCCATCCCGAGCTCGACATGAATCGGCCGGTCGTTGCCGAAAAACGCCCGCCATTTCCCTTTATGCGGCGCCGCGTCAAGCACGATCGTATCCGGCTGCCGTTCAAGCTCCTCCCGGATACCTTTTCTCCCACGTAAACGCATAGTCATTCGTCCTCCATTGTAAGCTAGAACTATTGTGCCCAAGTTCGGCGCGAATGTAAAGGCAAAGGGGCCGTCCGCCGGGCACGAACCGTGCGCGCGTCTGCCGGCGGCCCGGCCAAAAGAAAAAGCCGGATCGCCTGGATCCGGCCGTGCGTTCAGTTCAGCCACTGGGCCTCGTTGTCTTTCTCAAGGTGGTAAGTATCCTCGAGCACCTCGTTCAGCTTCTTGCGCGCCGCCACCTCGACCTTGTGGTTCTCGTGGAAACGGACGCCCGTCAAAGCCATCAGTTCTTTGACCGTCAACTCTACCTTAACCTTGGCATCGCCCTGCGGAATTTTCACCGAATTCATTACGCATCACCTCATGAGAATAATTGTGCTTGATTCCCAGAAATCAACCGGCCGAAAATCCACTGTGAAAAAACGTAAATGTAAGGTTTTTTTATTGATTTCCCGCACTTTTAATATAACATATGGTGTAAGGTACCGCAAGCCTAAAAGCGTTTTCCGGCTAAATAAAATTTCCAACCCGCCGATTCCCGAATAGTATGCCCGAGCTCTTGACTGAACATGCGGAATTCGATACGGCCCCTCTCGTTTTCCGCGCTGCCGGCGGCCGGATCATTCAGGTTTTCCGCCTCGGCGCAAATGGCCCGAACAAGTTGGCACCCGCATCCTTTTCCGATATAATAATGGGGATTAGAGACGGCTCGCAAGCCGCAAAGGAGAGCACAGCCATGTCCACGATCTTCCCGTCGGCGCGCAACGAAGAGCCAGCCGAACCGGCGGCGGCGGAACCTATATTAACGGAACCTATAATGGAAGAAGGCATATCGGGGGATCGCCGTTACCGCGCGGAGGGCGCGGAACGGCCGCTCCTGTGGGACGATAAACGGTTCCATACGTGGAACCACGAAATGCGCCGCCGATTCGGCGGCAAAGTGTTCAAGGTCATGCTGGACGCAGGCTTCACCTGTCCCAACCGCGACGGCTCGATCGCCAAGGGCGGCTGCACGTTCTGCAGCGCGCGGGGCTCCGGCGATTTCGCCGGAAGCCGCCGCGACGATCTGGTCGTCCAATTCCGCAAAATCCGCGACCTGCAGCATCAGAAATGGCCGAATGCCTCCTACATCGGCTACTTTCAGGCATATACGAACACGTACGCGCCGGTCGACGAGCTGCGTGAATATTATGAAGTCATTCTGCAGCAGCCGGGCGTTGTCGGCCTGTCGATCGCAACCCGGCCCGACTGCCTGCCGGACGATGTCGTCGACTATCTTGCCGAACTGAACGAGCGGACCTATCTCTGGGTCGAGATGGGACTCCAGACGGTGCATGAGTCGACGTCGGAGCTTATCAACCGGGCGCATGACACCGCCTGCTATCTGGATGCGGTTGCGCGGCTGCGCGCACGGGGCATCCGCGTTTGCGCCCACATCATTTACGGGCTGCCGCAGGAGTCGCACGGGATGATGCTGGACACCGGCAGGGCGGTCGCCGCAATGGACGTGCAGGGGATCAAGATCCACCTGCTGCATCTCATGCGCAAAACGCCGATGGTGCGCCAATACGAAGCGGGCCTGCTTCGCTTCCTGGAGCGGGACGAATACGTCAAGCTGGTCGTGGACACGCTGGAGCTGCTGCCGCCCAGGATGATCGTTCACCGCTTGACCGGCGACGCTCCCCGCGACCTGCTGATCGGGCCAATGTGGAGCCTGAAGAAATGGGAAGTGCTCAATGCGATCGACGCCGAGCTGAAATCCCGCAATACGTGGCAAGGCCGTTTATGGAGCCTCGGCTGATGGGGTTTCAGTCCGTCCTGTCGATGGCGCATCGCCTGGTCGGCGAGCGGCTTTCATCCGGCGGCATCGCCGTCGACGCGACAACGGGCAACGGCATCGACACCGCTTTCCTAGCGAAAACCGTCGGTCCGAAAGGCACCGTCTACGGCTTTGACATCCAGAAGGCCGCTTTGGAGGCGACGCGCCGGCGGGTTGAGGGCGAATGCGGCGCAGGTCAGGTGCCCGGCCTGACGTTATGGCTCGCAAGCCACGAGCGAATGAAGGAGCTCATTCCGGCGGAGTCGCACGGCAGCGTATCGGCCGTCATGTTCAATCTCGGCTACTTGCCCGGCGCCGAAGCGGAAAACGCGCGAGCCGTCACCACCCGGACGGACTCGACGCTTGCGGCTTTGGAAGCGGCGATGGAGCTTCTCAAGCCGAAGGGCGCTCTAACGGTTGTCGTGTATCCCGGCCATGCGGGCGGAGACGCCGAGGCCGAAGCGGTGGCCGAGTGGGCGGAGCGCCTACCGGCGTCCCTCGGCCAGGCGGTCTATTACCGGATGGCGCAGAAGAAGGCCGGGCCTTATTTAATCGCGGTCGAGAAAAAATCATAGCTGAAGGAGCGATCCCGTATGGCGGTCAAAAAAATCGAGCATGTCGGCCTGATGGTGAAGGAAATCGAAAGATCGGTCCGTTTTTACACCGAGACGCTCGGAATGAAGCACTTGCGGACGATGACGCACACCAACGGTGTTATCCGTCTCGCGTTTCTGGCCTTTCCAGGGGCGGACGAAACGGTGCTGGAGCTGATCGAAGGCTACAACGCGGAGCTGCCGGCGGAAGGCAAGGTGCATCACATCGCCTTTACGGTCGACGGACTCGACGCGGAGGTAGAGCGGATCCGTTCCTTGCATGTGCCGCTGAGAGACAGCGAGATCACGCCGCTGCCGGACGGCAGCCGTTATTTCTTCTTCTATGGTCCCGACGGAGAGCTGCTGGAGCTTTTCGAGCCGGGCGATCAATCGAACCTGAACCTGTAGAGAGATGGAGTGAATGTTGGAATGAAACCGTACCCGCTGCAATTCAGACCTGAAATGAAGCACCGCATTTGGGGCGGCCGCGCGCTCGAGCGTTTCGGCCTGGAGCTGCCCGAAGGCTCGATCGGCGAAGGCTGGATGATCGGCGATCATCCGAACGGCACGACGAAGGTGATGAACGGGGAGCTTGCCGGCAGAGGACTGAACGAAATCCGCGAGCTCTACGGCAAGGAATTTTTCGGCAGCAAGGGCTTTTCGGAACGGAACGGCCGCTTTCCCCTGCTGATCAAGCTGCTCGATTGCAACGACGACCTTTCGGTCCAGGTGCATCCGACCGACGATTACGAGGGACTGCCGCCCGGCGAGCTCGGCAAAACCGAAATGTGGTATGTGCTGGACGCCAAGCCCGGCGCGAAAATCATTTATGGACTGAAGGAAGGCGTCGACCGCGAGACGCTGGCCGCCGCCATCCGGGAAGGCCGCATTATGGATACACTGCAGGAGGTGCCCGTCGAGGCGGGCGACGCGTTCTACATACCGGCCGGGACGGTTCACGCCTTGTGCGCCGGCGTCGTTGTGGCCGAAATTCAGCAGAACTCCGACACTACCTATCGGTTGTACGATTATAACCGCCCGGGCTTGGACGGCAAGCTGCGCGAGCTGCATATTGAGGATTCCCTCAACGTCATTGCCTATAACGACTCCGGCGCCACCCGGATGAAAACGGACGGCGTATGTCCGGGCGAATGGCTGCCGATCGCGAAGTCACCGTATTTTTTCGTCGAAAAAGGGTTGATTGACGCCCGCTGCAGCCTGTCCACCACGCCGGAAAGCTTCGTCATTCTGGTCATTGCCGACGGCCGGGGATTCTTGAAGTGGGACGGCGGCGAGCAACATGTGAATTCCGGCGAATGCTTTCTCCTCCCCGCCAACCTTGGTCCTTATGAGCTGGACGGCAAACTGACGGTCATCCGCAGCGTCGTAGCGTGAGGCTCTTTTTTCAAGACCATTTGCAGATCGTCTACCGCAAAGTCTTCATGGCGCCGCTCCAGGCAATGACCTGATCAAGCATGTTGTTTACCGACGTCTCGTGGTGGCTGGCCGGCTTGAAAACGCTGAAGTTCTCAAAATCGGTGAACAGCGAAAGCGCGACTTGAGCGCGCACGTCGGCAATCTGCAGCTCGGCCATGATCTGCCGGAGCTGCTCGACAGCGCGCGTACCGCCGGCGCTGCCGTATCCTACAAATCCCGCGGCCTTGTTGTTCCATTCTTTATACAAGAAATCGATCGCGTTCTTAAGCGCGCCGGAAGGAGCGTGATTGTACTCCGGCGTTACAAACACATATCCGTCGAAAGAAGCAATTTTCTCAGACCAAGCACGGGTATGCGGCTTCGAGTACTGGCCCATGGACGGAGGTACCGGCTCGTCGAGTAGAGGAAGATCGAAGGCGGCGATGTCAACAAGCTCGAACTCCGCATCATTGCGCTTCTGCGCGATTTCGTACACCCATTTGGCGACCGCTTCGCCGTTACGGCCTGGACGCGTGCTGCCGATGATGATCGCTATTTTGTTCATCGTTATTTTCCTTTCTTGTCGGAATTTCAAACCATCCGAATCCGGAGGTTCAATAATTTAATTAAAGCCCATCTAAATATTTGAAACATTCGTCAGTGAAATCACGTTATTTCACGAACGGTATAATTCTCTCCAACACATCCGGTTTTATGTAACAAAGGCCACCGGTAACGGCGGCCTTTCTGCTTATTGACGATTGATTATCGCAATTCACCGCTTATTCTAGTCCGATCAGACGTTTCTCATTCAAACAATACGGGGTCGATCAGCTCATCCGGATTAATCGAGGCATCCACCAGCTTCAAACCAACGAAAAATTCGGAAAATTCTCGAATCGTCTGTTTCGTTCTTTCAACATTTGTGACCAGAATTTCTTTTGCCTCCGCCTTTGTGAGCAGTTTGACGCCTTGCGCCATCGTGGCTACTTGTTCAACCGGCGTATCCATTGCCTTAGCGGCGATTTCAGCCCCTTCGTCAGGGTACTCATGGAAATAGTCTGTACCGGATTCAATCGCATCTACGATTTTACGCAGCTCTTCCGGATATTCGTCGATCATACGCTGCGTCGTCACCATGCCGTCTATGATCAACTCGGGCTTGCGAAAACCGATTCATTTTTTGCCTCTCTTGGGCGAATGACCAAAACCGCAACTCCCGCATATGGTAAAAGATCATTTTGTGCAGGAGGTTATTCAGAGTATGGCCGATGCTTTTGTGGTTCGCTCTCTTGACGAAATTCGGTTCTGGTCACGAATTATGAAGGAACATGCTCTTTTTCTTAAACTCGGCTTCCGCTGCGAGGATACGCAATTAATCGCCGAAGCCAATCAGTTTTACGCCTTGTTTGAATCGATCGAGAATCGGTCGAATGCCTTAACCGCCGACACCGACCCTCAGCAGATTCGACGGTTCAATCAGGAAGTTCACAGCGCGGTCTCTTACATTTGGGCGTTCAAAAGAAAAGTGCTGGGCCTTATTCTGTCCTGCCAAATGCCGGGCGCCAGCAATTTCCCTTTGTTGGTCGACCATACGAGCAGGGAAGCCAATTACTTTAGAAACCGGCTGGAAGAGCTGAATTTGGGTAGATTGGAACCGCTGCCCGACGCCATTATCGACGAGAACGTGTTTTTCCTGCGCATCATGGCCGACCATGCCAAGTTTATCGGGCATCTGCTCGATCCCTCCGAACGCCCGCTTGTTGAGAAGTCGCGGGAATTCAGCGATCAATTCGATACATTATTGTTCCAGGCCCGGGAAATCGACTCCATGCGGCCGCAATCGCAAACCGTTCCTCTGCTGGATCAATTTTTGGATCAGAACCGGGTATCGGTTAAATCGTTAAGGGACTTCAAAAAGACGGCCCGGGATTTGATTGAGGCGTGCCGGATCAAAAGCATTATCCATCCGCTGCTCGCCGATCATGTTTTCCGCGAAGCGGAACGCTTCCTGACCATCATCGACATGTTCGATCAACACCTGACCGGTATCGCTCCTCTCATGCCGGAGCAGCCTGCCCATTGACGGCCAAACAAAAGGCCGGGCCGAAAGGCAGCTTCAAGGCGCGGCCTTTTGTCATTTCATATCCCCCACCAAGGAAGATTGGCGTAGGGGTAATGACCTTCGTTGTCTGTCCGCAGCGCTTCATAGAACTCCCCGAAATTATATTGCGGCCGGTAACCCAGCATGTCCTTCGCCCGATCGATCGGCCAGTAGATGTGCACCCACATGGCCAGGAGCTCGTCGAGGTTCCCGCCTTTGGCGCGAACCAGACCGGCGAGGCCCGGATAACGCTCCTCGAGAAACGCCGCCGGCTCCGATCTCCACCTGGCAAATTCGTCCGGGGAAAAAGGCACCTCGGCCATAATATTGAAAGCCTCGTACGATATCGTCGTATTTTCCAGTCCGAGCAGAAACGACTGTGCCACATCCCGGTCATCCACACCGCCTTTCAACAGGCGGAAACCGTAGCGCAAAAAGTCTTCAGGGACGAACATGCCCAGCCGGTAGGCAATCGTCGAGATGCCGTGGGCGCGGCTGTAAAATTGCGCGAGCTCCTCGCACAGCTTTTTGCTCAGCCCGTAAAAATCGCCCGGCAGCGCCGGCAGCTCCTCCGAAACGATGCCGTAGCCCGCTTCAGGCTCCTTTACGCTTGCTCCATAAACGCCCATCGTGCTGCACAGCAAAATTTTGTTCACGTTGAACTGCTTCGCCGCTTCGTAAACATGATAAGTGCCTTCCACGTTTAACTTCCAATAGTCATCCCGCGGATAAGCGGACAGGTGAATGCCATGCAAAGCCGCAGCATGGACAACCGCATCCACCCCTTCCACCGCGCGGAACACATCCTCCTTGTTCGTGACATCGCCCTTGATGAACGGGAATGGCGCATCCATCTCCCGATAATCCATCATGACGGGCTCATAGCCTTTGTCGGCCAGCGCCGGAGCCAGCACGCGCCCAAGGTTGCCGCCGGCCCCCGTGATCAAAACCTTCATACAGATCCCCTCCGCTGGAATGGATAATACGCTGCTTATAACGGCGAAACCTCGCGGATCAGCTGCAGATCGTTATCCGAGAGCAGCGGCCGCACGGATGCGGATGCGTTGGACTCCGCCTGGACGGCCGTCTTGGCGCCCGGAATGGCCGACGATACGGCCGGATGGCTCAGCACATAACGGAGCGCAATCCGACTCAAGGAGCGTTCGCCCCCCTCCAATGCCCGCAAGCGGTCCACTTTATCCAGGCTGTCCTTAAACCACTGCTCGGACGGCCAGTTTTTGCGGATATCGCCCTCCGGGAAGACGATGTCCCGGGTGAATTTGCCGCTCAGAATCCCCATCTTGAGCGGCCCCCTCACAACCGCTCCGATTCCGTTGTCCTGCAGGTACGGAAGCACTTCCTTTTCCGGCGAGCGGTTCAGGATGCTGTAATCCAGCTGAACGGCATCCAACGCGCCTTCGCGGTTGAAATGCTTGATATAATCGATGCTTTCGGTGGATACGCCGACGCTTCTTACTTTTCCGTCTCTCTTCAGCGTGTCGAAAGCGCGCATGAACGCTTCCGTCTCCTCTTCTTTATCCCACCAGAGATGGCAGAAATAAATGTCCACATAATCCGTCTCGAGGCGGCGCAGGCTGGCGTCGCAAGCTTCGATCACCTTCTCCGGCGTATCGTAGACGGGCGCCCCTTGCGGGTCGCGGTGGTGCCCCCACAACCCGCCTTTCGTCGAAACGACGATTTTGTCCCTTCTTCCCTTGATCACCTTGGCGACGAGCGTTTCACTGTGGCCGCTGCCGTAAACGTCCGCCGTATCGATGAAGTTGACGCCGAGCTCCAGGGCCCGGTTCATCGCTTCGATGGACTGATTGTCGACCACCGGGCCCCACGCGTCTCCGCCGATCGCCCAAGCGCCGAAACCGATTTCGGAAATTTCAATACCCGTTCTGCCGAGTTTGCGATAATTCATGGTTGTCGTCCTCCTGCACCTGATAGGATTAATTGCTGACGTCTTGCGGATGGCCGGCGTCGATCAAATCGGCCGCAGCCGCATTCGAGATGACGTGCTCGACATTTTTGCAGCCCGGGATGACGGCCGTCACCGCGGGATGCTTCAGGCACCAGGCGAGCGACCAGGCGGCCAGGGACACGCCTTCCGGCAGCTCGGTGCGCTCGATCTCCTGCACCCGCTTCAATTGCTCGGCGGCGGCATCGGTATTTTTGCCGCGCGAGCGCCAGTCGTTCGCCGCAAACACGGCGCCCGGCTTGTATTTGCCGCCGAGGAAGCCGTTTGCCAACGGCTCGCGGGCCAGCACGCCGAGATCCTGCCGCTGGCAAGCAGGCAACACCTGCCGCTCCGGCTTTTGATCCAACCGGTTATAGACCAGCTGAATCACCTCGGATTTGATCCTTGTCGAGGCTTCGGTTTGATGGATGTTTTCATTGGAGCCGAGGGAGACGCCAAGATGACGGATTTTGCCCGCCTGCACTTGTTTATCCAACGCGGTCCATAAATCATCGTTATCGAAATACTCGTCGCCGCCCGAATGGAATTGGTAAATATCCACATAATCGGTTGCCAGCGCTTTCAGGGAATCGTCGAGCTGCTTCAGCACTTCCTGCGCGCCCCAATGATCCGTCCGGTCGACAAAGCCGTGGTAATGATGACCGAATTTCGTGGCCAGTATCCAATCCTCGCGCTTATCCTTCCGCAAATAATTGCCGATCAGCGATTCGGAGAGATGGTCCCCGTAGCATTCCGCCGTATCGATCAGATTGATGCCCAGTTCCTTCGCTTTGCTTAAAATGGCATCGGCCTCATCCTGCGCATACGTCTTGCCCCACTCCCCGCCGAACTGCCAAGTGCCTACGCCGATCACCGACACATTCAGGCCGGTGCTTCCAAGTCTGCGATACTTCATTAGCCGGCTTCATCCTTTCGACGACTCTTATTTAGTAAGCTTCATTTCTTCAATCACGCTATCTTCGTAAGCGTGTTTCTCCCCGCTGAGTATGTCCCGGACTTTCACGGGAACGCCGATCGTCGCAGACTCAAGCGCGGCAAAAACGACGCCGAGCGCTTCCAGCCCTTTGTCGGCGCTCGAGATCGGCGGCTTGCCGTCGGCAATCGCCTCCCATAACTCCACATAGGACTGCGCGAATGGATCGTGAGGCACGTCCGGCGCATACTGCTTTACCAATTGCTCCATCGTCAGGACGGCTCCGCCGTCGAGCGCCGCGTGCTTGCCGGGACGCAGACAGCCTTTGCTGCCGTAAAACCAGGTGCCCCAAGCGCGTTCGCCGTGCGCCGAGCTGGCGCACATCCAGTGGCCGAGCGCGCCGTTCTCGAAACGAAACACGGTCACCGCCGTGTCTTCGCCGGTCGGCTCAATCGTGACATGACCGTGGCTCAACGTTTTATGAAAAATGTCCGTGTAGGCGAACACTTCCCCGATCGAACCGATCACTTCCGTAAACATGTGCGCGTGATGGACGCCATGGTCGTTGATCCACCCCGCCCCGGCTCGGCCCTTCATGTGTCTCCACGGCGTGCCGCCGAAAAATCCGCGCTCCACGACCTCCGTCGTGGCCGTATAATCAATCGTCAGATACGGCCGGCCGATCACGCCGTCCTTCACAGCCCCCGCTGCGGCCGCCGCCTGCGCGCCCAGCACGATCGGCTCCGACACGGTGAGCACACGGCTAAAGCGGCTTCAAGGTGAACACCCCCTTCTCCATGTATGATCCGCTTCGGCCTTCGATGCGGAATCGATTCCGCATCCGGCGCAAAATACCATTTTTTTCGCGGCAAGCCTGATGGTTTAACACTTATCCTTTCGTATTAAACCACAGGATTATCACTCAAAGCAACGCCGGGGAATCGATTCCATTTGCTTTTAAGCTGTCTTTTTCTCGTTTTTGCACCCGTATTTCTTTCATTTTTATATTTTTTAGAATTGTATTCCGAGGCAGCCGATCACTCACTTGCGGTGCTTGACTCTCTTATATATAACTTCGTTTCGAATAGGATACGCCGGAATTTCACCTTGTCCCGTCCGATATCCAGACATTTGATGAGAAGCTTCACCGCTTCCGCTCCCATCAAATGAGTCGGCTGCTCTACGGTTGTCAGATTCGGTTCGATCACGGTGGAGAACGGATTGTTATCGAACCCCGCTACCATCACTTGCCTTGGGACCTGCAATCCCTGTCGACGCAGCGCCTTTATCACGCCTACGGCGATCGTGTCGTTTGCGGCGAAAATCGCCGTCGGGGGATCTGCCAGTTCAAAAAGCTGCTGGGTACAGCGGAAACCGCCCTCAGTTGTATAATCGCATTCTCTCATCAGCTGGTCATCAACCGGAAGTCCGATTGATTCAAGCGCTTTGCGATAGCCCGCTTTCCTGTCGCGGCAAATGATTATGTGCTCCGGTCCGTTAATAAAGGCAATGCGGCGGTGTCCGAGCGCAATAAGATGCCGCACTACCATAGCGGCCGAAGCCGTATTGTCGATGGCTACGGATGGAATGCAGTCGCCGTCCACATATTCATTGACAAACACGATTGGCCCGAATTGCATGTACGGAACCAGCGAATCGATCGGATTGCGCAAAGCGGTCAAAATGATGCCGTCCACCTGCCTGCTCTCGAGCATGCGAATATACTGCATTTCCCGCTCCTTACGGTCGCCGGTAATGCACAGCAAGATTTTATATCCGCGTTCCAGGGCAACCTCCTCCATCCCTTCAAGCAAACGTGAAAAGAAGGGGTTCGATATGTCCGGCACTAAAACGGCAATCAGTCTAGTCTCCTGTTTTCGCAAATGACGGGCAAAATGACTCGGCTCGTAATTTAATTGCTCGATGGCCGCCAGCACCTTTTTCCGGGTTTGCTCGTCCACTCTCGGCTTATCGTTCAGTACCCGGGAAACCGTCGTTCTCGAGACTCCCGCCAGTTTGGCGACATCCATTATCGTTGGCATTTCTCACCTCGTGTATGAAAGAAAAATCCTGTAGTATGCGGCAATGACCATTTTACTATACCATAAACCAGTCGAGAGGGATCAACATAATCGAGTTGATCATGCCTGCGGCTGTCATTGCAAATCCGCCGACACACTATTCCGTAAACAAAGACAGGTACTCCGCGTATCCTTCTTTCTCCAGATCCTTCTTGGGTATGAAACGAATGGCCGCCGAGTTGATGCAATACCGCAGGCCGTTCGGACCCGGACCGTCGTTGAACACATGGCCCAAATGAGAGTCCGCTTGCACGCTTCGCACCTCGGTGCGCACCATGCCGTGCGTCAAATCCACCTCTTCTTTCACCGCTGAGTCGGCCAATGGCTTGGTAAAGCTGGGCCAACCGCAGCCGGAATCAAATTTATCCTTGGAACTGAACAACGGTTCTCCCGATACGATATCGACATATAAGCCTTCACCCTTATGGCCCCAATATTCGTTGCGAAACGGCGGCTCGGTCGCATTGTTTTGCGTCACCTCGTATTGAAGCGAAGTTAACCGCTGTCTGAGGCTCGCCTGATCTTTTTTCATCCCCCAATGTTCCCGGATAAAGGCGTCGCGCCCCGAACCTTTCCTGTACATCTTGTAGCGCAATGGATTTTTCTTGTAGTAATCCTGGTGATAATCTTCCGCGGCATAAAACTCGCCGGCCGGTACGATTGCGGTCACGATCGGCTTATTGAATCGTCCGCTTGCCTGTAAAGCGGCTTTTGACGCTTCCGCTGCTTTCTTTTGTGCATCGGAATGATAAAAAATCGCCGTACGGTACGATTCGCCCTTGTCAAAAAACTGCCCCTCGCTGTCGGTAGGATCGATTTGCTGCCAAAAGATACCGAGCAGCTTCTCATACGAAATAACACTAGAATCGAATTCGATCCGGACCGCTTCCGCATGACCCGTGGTTTCCGAACAAACCTCCTCATAGGTCGGGTTCTCCACATGACCTCCCGTATAACCCGAGGTCACCTTTTTCACACCGGGCATTTGATCGAACGGGGTTACCATGCACCAGAAGCATCCCCCTGCAAAGGCAGCCAGTTCAGTCATTTGTATTTCCTCCATTCGTTTTCGAATTAATTTACGCAAAACCATCCGCGACTATAGGCTTCGATTGACCGTTTATCAGCTATTATAAATTATGGTTTCAATCGACTGCAAAAGGTGCTATAATGAAAGCGCTAACAAATCATTTCTTTAGGGGGGCCGCGAATGATGAGTGTAGCGCTGGAGGTTCGTAATCCGTACGAGCAGTTGGAGATCGAAGAGGACGTCCTTTTTTTCAAGCTTGGGGCGCCGGGCCTGGTTTGCTTCCATGGTCGCAACTATAATATGAAGAGAAGAATGACCGCGGAGCAGATTGAGCGGCTGACGGCGGAACCCGCCTTCTACCGGATCGGGCAAGGCTGCTATGTCAACGTGAACAAAATCAGCTCGATCGAGAACGACCGGCTTTATTTCGGCGACAAAGGACCGGACTCGAAAGTAATCCTCGTATCCAAGCGCCACCAGGCGGCGATTCGGAGCATGTTGGTACATGCGTGAGGGCAATCGATAAGGCATTGGAGTTGAAAAGCTTGCAAGCAAACAAGACACCGGACATTAGCTCCGGTGTCTTGTTTGCGTTTCGTCGGGAAGAAAGCCAGAGCTTCACCATCATTTTCAGTTCACAATGAAAGTAACTTCCCCTTTATTTCTTCTTCCCCTATAAAGCCCATGATACGGCTAATCCATACTGTGTGATCGATTATCCCCCATTACAAAATATGAATTTTCCGTTATTCTGTTTTGAAATGTAACTTCCTCTAAACGAAAATCATTAGTCTTAGTTCTTGAAAAAACACTTTCATGAATTCTTTCATTATTTATATAGAGTTGATTTCTCCGATACTCAATATTCTCACCAGGTAGTCCGATGATCCGTTTGACATAGAGACGATCTTCTTTTTCAACCGAATCACCCAGTTTCCACGTCACTTCTTCAGAAGTTCTACACTGATTTGATCTTCTGGATTACGGCGATTGATCTGTCCAAGACCGCTTCCTCGTACGCTCCGGATATTCCCCGAAAACCAAAGGCCGCAAGCCTCGTGAGAATACCGTTGAATGAACAGTCAACTCCTCGACAAGTTGGCTGCACACTCACTCTCCAGTCACATTGTTAAAAATCCTCTCAACAATCTTATTTTGATCATAAATCGGAATAAAGGAACTAATTGGTTGATAATGAAATGATACAAAATCGATTTGAACTTGTGAAGGCGGCGTGTCGAATATTATTAAGATATCGTACTTTATTGTGACGGAATTATCGGGGCTTTTAATTATTTTCTTTTCAAGTTCATTCCAAATTTGCTCTAATCTCCAGTCAGATATTTTTTCTAACACAATCTTCCCTCCAACGTATTCAGACCACCACCACGATAAGAATAATTCCCATATTTCCTTAAAACGTTCTTGCCCCTCAATACTATCCATAAACAACTGATTGAATTTTTGATAAAAAAGCTGCTCGATATCAAATACGGGAAATTCTCTGCGTTGATTTATTTTAGAATATTGCGAACTGAATTCGTTCCAGAGTTCTTCGAAGCTTTTCTGAAATTCTTTATTAGATAAAAATCCGCCACTTTGTTGAAAATAATAAGGAAATTTCTTATTCTCCTCCCACAAATTATCATAAAAATTTTTTGTGAATAACAGAAAATTTGGTGTTAAAGAAACAACATTACACAATTCGAAGTACTGAAACATCGTTGCAATTCTCCTCACACCATCCGTTTTCTCCATGATACAAAATCAAAAGGTAAATGGCTAGGCATGATTTGTGATATTCGTCGCCTAGCCAGTGTATATTAAACGTAATAAATATTAATACTACAATATGCCACGTATTCTAGACCTGATGCATCTTGGGCTGTTCCCGTTAGAGTTGCCTGGTAAGAAGTGTATTTAGCTCCAATAAAGGACTCAGTGCCCCCACAACTCCCGCCGAAAACGTCCCAACAACTTACTGGAATTGTGTCAACTATTTTGCCGCCTGAAGTTATGGTTATTTGGCCACTAAAGTTGTAAATCGTTGACCATCTAGGATCAACACTCCAAGCAAAATTTCTAGCATCTGCTAACCAATCGATACGGGATACACCGCCGCTACCAGTACATGTCGCATTTGGCATAACGACTCCGCCCGATGGGCTTGCTTCCGCGAGCAACTCCGACTGAAAAGCATCTGTGCACCCCTCGAGAACTCCATCAGTAGGTTCACCATTAAGCGTATCCGGGCTTTCAGAGTTCGCTAAAGCTGTTGATGGCAGGAGCAACACAACAACCAAGAGAAGAAACAACGCTTTCTTCATATTAATACCTCCAGTTTAGTTTTGATAACTTGATAAGACTAAAATTCCAACATATTGCTCACACCTTTTATATTGAATGCTGGCCAGCATTTCAATCACTCTTGATTTTTTTCTATATATGCTCAAATAACGTAAGGCTACCTCTTTGAACATCATAGAAGTCTGGCTACCGAATCGGTATCTGTGGCGACCCTGCAAACCATGTTTTTGAATGTCAATATTATTTAATTTTCTAAGTTTATATTGACAACCTCAATATGCATCTATTTTAAAAATATGCCAAGATCTATTTTTTGCTGTTAACTCGTCTTTTTTTGTCGGATATTTAAGACGAGCCTATTCAATGGTGATAGGCCCGTTTCATAGGTATGTCTACTTTGCACTTTATTCACTTTGATTCGAAGAACGAGAAATCCCAATAATACGATGCGGGTAATGGTTCGTCTCTGTCCAACGCTTATTGACGGAAATGAACTCATCAGACTTTCATGACAGCTTTTAGTCCTATCTCTTGACAGCCTGTAGTCCTCTTACCTAGGACAAGAGATTTATATCTAGCGATAAGAGCATGTCCAGCGATCCTACGAAGATGTCCTTAGCTTGACCAGCAGATAGATGAAATACGGGGCGCCGATCACCGCGACCACGATGCCCGTCGGAATTTCTTCAGGCTGCAGAATCGATCGCCCGATCGTGTCCGCCGCAAGCAGCAATAAGCCGCCGAGCAGCGCCGATATCGGCAGCAGCGCGCCATGCCTCGGGCCGACAAGCCTTCTTGCCAGATGCGGCGCGACCAGTCCGATGAAGGCAATGTTGCCGCCCAAGGCGACGCACGCCCCGGCCAGCGCGACCGCCGCGCCGAGCACGATGAATCGCTCGCGCGATATGCTCGCGCCAAGTCCGACCGCCGTTTCGTCGCTTGTCGTGAGCACATCCAGCGTGCGGGCTTTGATTAACAGGAGCGGAACAAGCACCGCCAGCCACGGCAGCAGCGCCTTGACGAACGTCCAGCTTGTGCCCCATATCGTGCCGGCCAGCCATAAGGAGACGAATTGATATTCGTTCGGATCCAGACGGATCGTCAGCACCAGCATGGCCGCCCCGATCCCCGCGGAAATGCCGACTCCCGACAAAATGAGCTGGGTCGTGGAGAGCCCTTTTCCCCTTATGTAGGAAAGCGCAAAAATAACGGCCGCGGCTGCGCCTGCCCCCGCAAAAGCAAGCAGCGGCAAAGCATATACGGGTATCGACTCATTGCCTGGGAAATACGCGACGACCAGCACGACCATCAGTCCGGCGCCGGCATTTATGCCGAGGATGCCGGGATCGGCCAGCGCATTGCGGGACACGCTCTGCAAAATACTGCCGGCCAGCGCAAGCCCGGCGCCCGCCAGAATCGAAAGGACGATGCGCGGAAGCCGGAATTCGAACAGGATCAAAGTCTGCTGCTCCGTACCGGCGCCGAGCAGCGTCCGGAGCACGTCAACCGGCGAAAGCCGGATGAATCCGGTGTTCAGGCTTATCAGCGTCGTCATCGCAATCATTACGGCGGCTGCGGCCATGACCGCAACGGGCCGGCCGATCCCGGGACGACCGCCCCCGACATAGGTTCCGTTCGGACGCTTCATTCCATTCTCCTCCTGTGGCGCCGGGTCAGATAGAGGAAAAACGGAACACCGATCAACGCAATAACGGCGCCGACCGGCGTTTCGAAATTCGGATTGACCAGGCGCGCGCCCATATCCGCCACAACCATCAACAGGCTGCCCAATACGGCGGAGCAGGGAATGATGAACCGGTAATCGGCGCCGACAAGGGAGCGGGCCATGTGCGGAATGATAAGCCCGACAAAACCGACGACCCCGACGGCGGACACGGCCGCTCCGGCTAATACAAGCACGACGATGGAGCAGGCGAATTTGACGAGCCCGCTGCGCTGGCCGAGGCCGGCCGCCACTTCTTCGCCCATGCCGAGTATCGTCAACGA
The DNA here is from genome assembly GCF_963515335.1 of uncultured Paenibacillus sp. Taxonomy (NCBI): domain Bacteria; kingdom Bacillati; phylum Bacillota; class Bacilli; order Caryophanales; family Paenibacillaceae; genus Paenibacillus; species uncultured Paenibacillus sp. Next base: position 41,500 of record NZ_CAUPYC010000030.1, read on the forward strand.
GCGCGAAAGCAGGAGCGATACGAGCAGCCCCGCCGCCGTCCAAGGCGCAAGCAGTTGAACGTGCTGCCATTTCATCCCTGAGAGTCCCCCGGCGAACCAGAAATCCAGCTCTTGTCCGACCCGAAAATATAGAGCGACCCCCTGGCTCAGCGCCGTCAATAAAGCCGTGACCGACGCCCCCGCCAATACGAGGCGGAGAGGCGACATGCCGCCCCTCGCAAGCGCGCCGATTCCGAAGACGAGCCCCGTCCCCAAAGCCGCTCCGAGGAAGGAGAACCCCATCAATTGCTGGTAAGACAAGCCCGGCAGAAAAGAAAAGCTTAACGCGAGAGCGAACCCGGCTCCCGCATTGATCCCGAGCAGCCCGGGATCGGCCAACGGATTGCGGGTCATGCCTTGCATGACGGCGCCCGCAACCGCAAAACAGGCGCCCGTCAGGGCGCCTGCCAACGCGCGCGGAAGCCGCAGCTCCTGAATAATCTGATGCTGCTGCAGCGCCTTGTTATACTGAAACACGGCCTCCCATACGGTCAGGAAGTCAATATCGGCCGCGCCGACGGACACCGAAGACACAAGCGCAAGGAGCAGCCCCGCGATTCCGGCGAGCATGACGGCACCGAACGCCAGCGGGCGACTCCCCTTTTTATTGGCCTCAATCATTGGGTCAGACTGGATACGATAAACGCCAGCTGTCCCTCCATCGAAATCGGATCGTTGAAATAATAGCCGATCGGGTGGATGTTGAACACACGGTTTTGCTTGACGGCAGGGAGGCTTTTCCAAATCGCGCTGTCATACGTTGCGCTGCCGTCGCTGTCCATCGTCCATGTGCTTGTAAAAATATAATCGCCCGCAAACTCCGGCAGCTTCTCAAGCGAAATGTTCGTATAGCCCGGACCTGCATCGATCGTTTCTTTCTTGGTGAGTTCCGTCGCTTTAAGGCCCAGCTCGCCGTAAATGATTTCGCCGCCGCGGCCGAATTTGTCGCCGAATACGTAAATGTTTTTCGCATCGGTCTGCATGATCGAGACCGTCCGGTCGCCGACCGCCTGTTGCACCTTCGGTTTCACTTCGGCAAGCTTCGCCTCCCAGGAGGCGATCCACGCTTCCGCTTTATCAACCGTGCCGGTCATTCTGCCGAACTCACGCAGCTGGTCCTTATAGTTCAGCTTGCCGTATTCGATCACGACGGTAGGCGCGATTTTCCCAAGCTGCTCGGCCGCCTTGGCGTCCCACGCCAATATCAGATCGGGCTGAAGCGCCAGGATGCTCTCCATGTTCCGGCCGTCGCCGATGTTCTGGACCCCGTCAAGCTTGCCCTCATAGAACGGGTTTTGGAACGTATAGTTCGACACGCCGACAGGCTTGATGCCGAGCGTCAGAAAGTAGCCATAGTAGTCCGCAACGAGCACGATCCGCTTCGGCTGCTTCGGAATGGCGATATCTCCGTTCGCCGCTTTGTATGTCACCGTGTCGCTGTCCTGCGACGTTCCGCCTGCTCCATTGTTTCCTGCCGCGGGCGATTCGCCGGTTGTGTTTGCCGCGTTCGGTTCGTCAGCAGGCGCTTTGGGGTTTGAGCCGGTACCGCCGCCGCACGCCGTGACCGCGACGGCGAACAGCATGATGACAACAATGAAGCTGATTTTGCGCATGTGTTTGTTCATGATGTATCCTCTTTTCGATAAGTTGACAGCTAATCAAACTTTGGCCGTTTGTGCTCTTTGCTCGGCCGCCGCTTGTCTTCTCCGTTGCCGCTCCGCCTCGCTTATGCGGGGACAGGTGTAGCAGTAGCCGTGTTTGCCCCCGGTTTTGAACGCCAGGCAGCACGCCGCTTTTTGGCGCAAATCGTTTCCCGGTCGATTGGGATCCTCCACATAGCGGTACTCGATGTCCAGCGGATTGAGCTCCCTTCCGAACACGGCCGGGGGGAGACCTTTATACAGCAGGTTAAAATGGCGGCGAATTCGCCCCTTCTCCTGCTCGCCGGCTTGCCCGACAAACTGCTCTTCCACATATTTAAGCCGGGTGGCGAGCAGCCTCCACAGATCAAGCTCGCGTACATCGCCTGTGAATGCCGCCGTTTCGATCACGGGCCGGATGGCATCGCCGTAGAACCGCTCCATCGCTTCCTTCACGTTTGCGGTCCGATCCCCGCCGGTGCCGGCAAGCGAGCGCTTGGCAGCAGGAGATATAACGAGCAGCATAGGCGGTCGCGGCGGCCCGCCGAACAGCTGCAGCAGCGCGCCGCCAAGCCCCGGCGAGAGCTCCGCATTGTCATGAAACAGCATATAATGAAACCCGGCACTCAAGCTGCCGAGCAGCGAAGCGAAATAGGTGGCGGCCGCATCGCGCTCCTCCGCGCCGAGCACGCCCCGGTAGGCGTCCAGAAACCGGGCGGCCATTGCGGGCCGGCTCATCTCGTTCCAGTCGAGCTCCAGCAGCGCGCCTTTCCGTCTCGATTCGACGATATAGAAGAGCGATTCCCGGGAAGCGGCGTCCAGCTCCGTCATGCCCCTACACTCCGTTCGCGTTCCGCATGGACCGGCTTTGCGATGGACCGGCTTTCCGCCGGTTTGCGCGGGCCCGCCTCCGATTCCGAATGAGCGGCCCCATCGGCGTAAGATTCTCTCGCAAGCGCGAAGGGAAGGCACACCGGAAGGCCTGATCGCGGATCGGTCACGATCTCCGCCTCCACGCCGAACACCTCGCGAAGCATGCTGGGCGTGATGACGGACTCGGGAGTCCCCTGCGCGGCGATACGGCCGTTCTTAATGGCAACGACATGTCCCGCATACTGGGCGGCATGATTGAGATCGTGCACGACCATCACGATCGTGCGCCCTTCCTCGCGGTTCAACCGACGAAGCAGGTGCAGCACTTCCAACTGATGCGCCATATCCAGGAAGGTCGTCGGCTCGTCGAGGAACAGAATGCCGGTGTCCTGCGCGATCGCCATCGCAATCCATGCGCGCTGGCGCTGTCCGCCGGATAACTGGTCGACCGGTCGTTCGGCGAACTCCGCCATGCCCGTCACTTCAAGCGCCCAGCGGATGGCGGCGCGATCGTCGTTGCCGAGCGAGCCCAGTCCCCGCTGATGCGGAAAACGGCCGAAAGAGACAAGCTCCGCCACGGTCAGCCCTTCGGGCGCTACCGGATTTTGCGGCAGAATCGCCAGTTGCTTCGCGACCTCTCTCGTTGAATGGCGGAGGATCGATTTGCCGTCGAGAAACACATGCCCCGCGCCCGGCTTAAGAATGCGCGCCATCGCCTTGAGAATCGTCGATTTGCCGCTGCCGTTCGCGCCCACCAATGCCGTTATTTCCCCATCCGGAATTTGCAGGTTGAGATTCTCCACGATCGTCCGGTCGCCGTAACCTATATGTAGCTGCTCCGTGAACAGTCTGCTCATGCGGCTGCACTCCTTCAATACATATTGAGTTTCCATATGTTTGATAACAATTCTCATTAATTACTACAAGAATGATAATGGTTCTCAGTTTATTTGTCAACAATGCTAGCTTTAATTGGAATCGTTATTGTATTGTAATTATAATGGGTTTTCTCGCCAGCCGCTCACTTTGAGTTTATCGTTGTATTATTATATTCGGGAATGTATTATTAATATATCCGTTATTGTTTAGAGATTCCAGGAGGGGTAAGCTGAATACAAAATAATTGCTTCTTCGCTGTGACGAAGTTCAAAAGCAGGAAACGATCCAAACCGGCGTTTTACAGCAGATATGACCGATTCAAAGTAGAAGGAAGCGCCGTCTATCCTGAAAATAAATCTCAGTTGCAATAAAAAGACAATAGCAAACAAACCCG